>JALXDW010000037.1 GCA_027070385.1 Chromatiales bacterium | reverse complement strand
AATATTTCCCAATGCGCGTATTGTGCATATGATCCGCGACCCCCGTGATGTATGCCTGTCCATGTACTTCCAACGTTTTGGGGGGCAAATGACCTGGTCAACAGATCTGGTTGAAGTCGCCGACTATCATCTTGCCTACCAGCATATTATGAAATACTGGAAGGAGGTTCTAGATATTGAAATACTGGATGTGGTTTATGAAGAGCTGATGGACAATCAGGAAGCCTTGACACGCCGGATGCTGGATTTCTGTGAACTGGAATGGAATGATTCCTGCCTGAACTTTTACAAGACAAAGCGGGATGTTAATACACCCAGCTACGACCAGGTACGCAAGCCTTTATATAAAAAATCAGTCGCTCGCTGGAAAAACTATGAAGATTATATCCAGCCGATGCTTGAAAAATTATCCGCTTCCGACCCCCTGTTTATACGAAACTCCTGAACCATGAAAAAACCTGATTATCAATTTAAAAAACCCGTTATTATCCTGGCGGCTCCAAGGTCTGGTAGCACACTCTTATTTGAAATACTGTCCCAGGCAGCCAATGCATGGAGCATTGGTAATGAGAGCCATACGGTTATAGAGTCATTTAAAAAATTCAGCCCAACATCTGGTTTATGCAATTCTAATCGTCTGGATGAAAATGATGCCGATAGAGAAAGTCTGGTTGCAATTCGCAAATATTTTTACAGCCAGCTCAGAAACAGAGATGGCCAGCGTATTTCAGATACGGATATTCAAGATCCTTTGATGATCGAAAAAACCCCGAAAAATGCACTGCGTATTCCATTTTTAAATAAAATGTTTCCCGATGCTTATTATATTTTCCTCTACCGGAATCCCCGGGAAAATATCAGCAGTATTATGGATGGCTGGAAATCCGGACGTTTTGAAACCTATGCTAATTTACCCGGAAGAAAAAGCGTCTGGTCTTTTTTACTCCCGCCCGGTTGGGAAAAAATGCATAATAAGTCACTGGAAGAAATCGCTTACTTTCAGTGGAAGTCAGCCAATTCAATTATTTTAAATGACTTGCAATCACTCATACCGACAGAGCGTTGGACAAGTGTCAGCTACTCCAATATAGTTAATAATACTGAAAGCAGTATCAAAGAACTTTGTGATTTCTGTGGCCTTGAATTTGATACCACCTTACAGAAAACCTGTAAGGACAGCTTAAAAATGTCCCGCTACACACTCTCAACACCATCACCAACAAAATGGCATAAGCATGCCAAAGAGCTGAGCCGGGTAATTCCCTCGGCCAAACATACCCTCAAAAAAATCCAGCAGATTGCAAATAAACCTGTAGCAGCGGATTTTGATATTCAAATACCGGAGCAGCTACTTAAACAAGCCACCTCAGATACTGACATTGAAAACATTACAAATTTTGAGAGTGTGGGACGAAACGCACCCTGCCCCTGCGGATCGGGTAAAAAATACAAACGCTGTCACGGAAAAGACTAAAAGCTGTCAATCCAGGGAAACTCTGATCAATTCATGAACTCACATTTCACGCTTAAAATGTTCGGTTTTTGCATTGTGAAGACTCGCAATAGCCTGCTCACGTGCGATTTGCCACCTTAAATCCATGCATTTTAAACGTAAGCTGTTTCGTCCAAAGTTAACCAGAGTCTCCCTAGAAACCGGTCTTACCGCGAGAGCGAAGAAGTTTGAATCGCGTAAAACCAATTCCCACCAGCTCATCCAGATTAAAGTCAATCATGCCATTCAACTGACGATATTTCAGTGTCTGTGAACATTTAAATTCTCCACCCTGAAACTTGTTATATTTCGACACAGATGGATAACATATTTTGGAAGGGCAATTTAAAGCACAGCCCGCATTAGCAAAAAGCGTTATACGCTTTTTATTTTTTGCTTTCTTTAAAAATTCCAGGTCCTGGTTAAGATGCATGGGTAATACCACCGTATCATATATTTCCATGGCATCCCGGATCTTTGCATGGGTGTTGATATTCTTTATTACACTGGCCTCTATCCGGTAACGCGGATAATCAGCTCTGATCCATTTAGCCAGGTCATCGTTGGTTACAATAACCGCATTACCTTTTTTGTGGTATTTTTCCAATAACTCCCTGTTCTCTTCAAACTCCTCTTTTGTGGCATAATGATTGGTAAATGGAATTCTAAGGCCGATCTTGTTTTTGTTTAGCTGTTTCACATCATCATCAGTCAATTCAGGCTCTACATACTGGCGACCACCGTATAATGTGGACTTTTCCACAAAACCAAACACGCTGTCGATTTCCGTTAATTTAATCTGCGGATAGCTGATTTCAAGAAAGTCCATAACCGGAACATCTTTTGGTTTACTGCGTGCCGATATTGTAAAAATCATTCTTCTTTAGCCTTATCAAGATAATATAAACTCATTCTATTGGCCCAAATTTTAGATTGCAACATTAGTTAAATTATTAACCTGAAATCTAAAACTATGTTTTATATCTTCAGTATTAAATTTTTATATTTAGTTTCTGTATTAAATCATAAAAAGAATGTCACTATACATGCTGCTACTAGCCAAATGAATATAACTCTTAATGAGCCGACTGTTAAGACAGTTAAAAAAGAAAATATAAAATTCCAACTTCTTGCAATAAAAGTTTTAGTATAATGGCCTGAAAAATCAAGACAACTTAATAGCCTAAT
>JALXDW010000036.1 GCA_027070385.1 Chromatiales bacterium | reverse complement strand
ATTTAGTCCACAGGGAGCAATTTTTTGTAGATGAATGACATTGCTGAATTCATCAGGCGTCGCTGCAAGCAGGCCAATTAAATGCGCGGCTGCATGACAGAGGTGGTCGCAGGATTCAAACTTGGATGTTGATGAATCAGAATCCAGTTTCAAGACGGTTTCACCATTACCCGAATGCTGCACGGCTTCATTGGCATGCATCGCCCACACAGACTGCGTTGTTAAAACAACAAAAATCAATATCATGGTAAGGTAACGGCTCATAAATATTAGAATAACCTAATTAAATGGATATTGCAAAGACTGCACAGATTAAAACAAGTTCCATGGAATAATCTAACTTACTGATAATAATACTATAAATTCTAATTGCTTGACCTGTTTGTGGATTAGCCCTTATATTTAATCAAGGCACGCAAATAAGGTGAGGTTGCCATGCAGTTATTGGCAAGACAATGCTATTACATTTTTCTGTTATTACTGCCGCTGGCCGATACTTTTGCTGCAGTTAAGTTAACAGAAAATTCAACAACACAACTGCAGTCGTGGCATCTGACAAAAGGTGATTTCAGCTTGAAATTAATTCAACGCTTGCCCGATCAAACCCGTGCCTTTTTTCAGGGGCGTGGATTCTCAAAAAAAATTGCCAATGATATTGCTTTGAGTTGCGTGTTTCAGGCCATTGGTACCAATATTGGTACGATAAAGAATGCTGAGTCGGTGAGCTATTCACTTAAAGACTGGCAAGTTCGTGTTAAGCAGAAAATCAGAAAGATTAAATTAAAAGAAAGCTGGAAGGAACAGTGGCAAAAGGCAGATGTAAGCTCAGCTTCAAAAATTGCATTTACATGGGCTACGTTTCCAACGAAACAACGTTTTGCCGGTGCAGGTGACTATGGTTGGGGAATGATCAGTTTTGATTTGCCGCCTGAAACCATTTTCGACCTGAAAGTTGTCTGGAAACAAAATAACAAGCTGCATCATGCGTGGATTCACTCTTTAAAATGTCCCGAAGACCGTTGAGATAATTTTATGAAATTAAAAATTAAGTATTCCCTGATATTTCTTTTACTTTTATTCTTTACCCAATATGTTGCTGCTGAACAGGGCTTAACACTATTACCCAATAAAGTACTTGCCAAAAATTTTAATTTAAAAGATATGGATGGTGTGACGCACACGTTAACAGATTATCGTGGCAAACCGGTTATTATTAATTTT
Source organism: Chromatiales bacterium (assembly GCA_027070385.1). Classification (GTDB taxonomy): domain Bacteria; phylum Pseudomonadota; class Gammaproteobacteria; order UBA6429; family Thiohalophilaceae; genus SZUA-37. Next base: position 1,472 of record JALXDW010000036.1, on the reverse strand, counting down.
TGGGCAAGCTGGTGTCCACCCTGCAGGGAAGAATTGCCATCAATGAACAAGGGGTGGGAAAAAATTAAAGCATTGGGTATTGGAATGATTGCTATTAATGTTGGTGAAGATGCAGATACCATATTTAATTTTATGGCCGATTATCCAATTGATTTTCAGGTGTTGCTTGATACAAGCGGAAATATCATTAATGAATGGCCAGTTCTGGGCTTACCAACAACCTTTGTTTTAGACAAAAACGGTTATATTGTTTACCGTGCTATTGGTGGACGGGATTGGTCTTCTGAGCTGTTATTAAATAAAGTCAAAGCATTATTAAAATAAGTCTTGTTTAATTGTGTTGATAACAAACCTGCTTTAATAACTCACCCAATTGTTGTGTTGCAGGACCAACTTGTTGAAGATTTGCATAAATAAGGTATAGATTGCTTTTTCTAATCTGGCCTTCTTTTAATGGCAGTGGTTTTAATTCCCCGGTTTGAATAGCCTGTTCAATTTCTTTTTCCGGTAGCCAGCCAAAGCCAAGACCATTGATTATTATTTTTCTGGCTGAATCTATGTTTGTTACTGTCCAACGGTGAATATTGCCCAGCCATCCTGTATCTATTCCTTTGGTTCCGGAGTCACTGATAATGACATGTGTTTCCCGCTCAAGATCATGTGTTGTTAATTTATGTTGAATTTTGTGCAGGGCATGTTCAGGATGGGCCACAGCAATAAATTTAACTTCCATTAACTCATCACCGATAAATCCATGTGGAATATATGGACTAACAATTAAATCAGCGTCACCTTTTAGTAAAATATCTTCAGCACCGGACAAAACCACTTCGTGTAAGCGTACCCGTGTTTCTTTTGCCAATGGTTCAAATGCTTTTAATGTTTGCATCAAATATTGAGTAGGAAAAGATGCCTCAACGGCAAGCCGAATTTCAGCTTCCCAGCCTTGTTCAAGATATTTAGCCTGTTGTTCAATGGCACTGGCATCGGCTATCAATAACCGGGCCCGTTGCAATAAAACCTTGCCTGCCTCGCTAATGACTGCTTTGCGGCCTTCAATATGCAGAAGTTTTAGCCCAAGTTGCTCTTGTAGACGGTTAACCGCATAGCTCACTGATGATTGACTACGGTGTAATTGCGCTGCGGCTTGTGCATAGCCCCCATAATCAATAACGGCGATAAGGGAACGCCATTGATCCAGGCTGACTTTCGGAATATCCATAATGCAACAATATATCTATATATTAGATATGTAAAGGCTAAATTATGCGCTTTTATATCTAATCTGTATATCTATAATGGTTTTTCAACACTTAAACAGGAGAAAAAAAATGAACAAACCAAGCGAAATAGTGGCACGTGTATTATTGGGTTTAATCTTTGTGGTTGCGGGCTTCGGGAAATTGGGTGATGGCTATGCTGGCACAGCAGGTTATATGGACAGTATGGGTATTCCCGGCTCACTCTTGCCA
>JALXDW010000035.1 GCA_027070385.1 Chromatiales bacterium | reverse complement strand
CGCGACTCAGCGGTATGGCCGTCCATTTCGGCAAATTCGACTTCCAGCTCGGCAACACGCATCCCCTCGTCTTCGGTCATTTCCGCTAACGAATAAAGACGATCACGTTCCTCTTTTACTTTCCATAGTTCTTCATGGCCCATAATAACGGTATCCACCACCGAAAATTCTTCAAAGGCGAATTGATCCTGACGTAACTTACCCAGACGTTCATTGGAGTCAACCGTATAAGTGCCAGAGGTAGCATCCAACTCACCACCCAAAATTTTCATAAAGGTGGACTTGCCACAACCATTGGCACCAATTAAACCATAGCGATTGCCTTCGCCGAATTTGACAGACACATTTTCGAATAAGGGTTTGTCACTAAATTGAATAGTCAGGTTTGCTGTTGAAATCAAAATATTTTACCGCTTGAGATTATAATAAGGGAGAGAGTGTAAAACAGGGCGCGATTGTACCAAATACTCAAGGACTTGCAAAAAGCTAAATCCGGTATTTAAGCCTAAACCGTAAAATAAGTCTTTATGACAAATTCATTACCCCATCCACATAAAACCAGCAGTGATTCTGCTTGATAAACTGGCTGACTTCACGAATTTTGTGGGATTGATTCTGAAACTGATAATGGGCAATAAACTCGACACTACCCTGATCATCCACGGGCGTGCCCTGTGTTGTTGCCAGAATATCCAGCTTGTTCCATTTTACGCCTTCATCCAGATCCAGTTGTAGCGGTCGAGTAGACTCATGCCAGCTACGCAATAAATAGGCAACATCATGCATCGCATAAGCTGTGTAGCGTGAACGCATCAAGGTTTCTGCTGAGGGAGCAGTAATACCCTGTTCGATATACTGACCGCAACATTGCAAATACTCTGATGTTGACCCACAGGGACATGATTTTATTTTGTTCGTAGACATTCTTATATTAACCTTTTACTTTAAGTGCCATTAAAAATTTCAGGGGCCAAATTTTATTAATAATCTGTTATTATAGCGGTTTATTCCGTTAGCATTTTATTCTGGAACCCGCGTTATGAAATTATTTTTTAAATACTTCTTTAAAACAATCCGTATTATTCTTGGCCCCATTATTTTATTTATCAATTTGGTCACCATGCCCAGAAGCATTAAACGCTCCCCGGAACAACAGCAGAAAGTTGATGCGGAGGTCAAAAACCTCACTTTATACCAATTTAGAACCTGCCCTTTCTGCATCAAAGTAAAGCGGATGATGAAACGCCTTGCGCTGAATATTGAAACACGCGATGCACAACATGACCCACAAGCACGAGAAGAACTATTAACCCAGGGCGGTAAAATTTCAGTACCCTGCCTGAAAATCACTAATGAAGATGGCGAAATTATCTGGATGTATGAATCGTCTGACATTAACCAGTATTTAGAGCAACGCTTTGCCTGAAAACACATCACCCCCTAAGCAAAACCCTTTACAGGGTGCTTTATTATCGGATCCGCAACAATTACTTAAACTTGCCAGCTACCGGATGCCCTTCGGGAAATACAAGAATCAATTCCTGATTGACCTACCGGAACCCTATGTGGTCTGGTTTGCAGGAAAAGGTTTTCCTAAAGGTGAGCTGGGGGTTATGTTAAGCATTGTGTATGAAGTCAAGGTCAATGGCCTGGAATATTTATTTCAGCCTTTGCGAAAAAATACTTAACCACACAGAACAAACATCAGCATTATTGCTGAGCAATAGCGCGACAATCCTGTTGCAATACCCCGCTCGACAAGATTATTGTGCAAACTATCTTTAGTTAACTTATCTGAACGTTTCAATTAAGCGCGGGAAATAAATTTCCCATCGCTGGTATTCACTTTTATTATTTCTTCATTTTCCAGATATTCAGGTACCTGTATTTCCAACCCGGTTACTAAGGTTGCCGGTTTGGTACGCCCGGTTGCCGTCGCACCTTTGATACCCGGTGCTGTATCGGTAATTTGCAGGTTAACCGATTGCGGTAATTCAATACCCAGTATTTCCCCATCAACCAGTAACGCCTTAATCCCTTCGAGACCTTCAGTTAAATAACCTTGTTGTTCTTCAAGGTCACTGGCATTTAAACCATATTGGCTAAAGTCTTCCATGTTCATAAAAATATAAGTGTCACCATCCATGTACGAATACTGTACAGCAACACGGGCACAGTCGATATCTTTTAACAGGTCATCCCCTTTATAGGATTCATCCAGCTTCTGCCCGGTTTTCAGGTTAGTAAAACGAATTTTGTATAAGGTGGCAGCCCCTCGGGATGACGGACTCTTGGCTTCTACTTTTTTAACCGCATGAGGCATATCATTAATATCAACGATCATACCGCGTTTTAAATCACTTGCCTTTGGCATAACAAATTTCCTTCTATATTCTTAACGATAACCGGAAAAAGGATTTTTCTTATCCGTTTTTATATTGACCACGTTCGATTCAATCGTGACACCTTTTTGTTTAACTGTATATTGACTGGTTTCTGTTAAAGGGTCTTCCGGGTAAGCCGACAACTGCAAGTTCAGTAATTGTTTACCTAACATGATAATGGTTGCAGGGTAACGTCGAATACCATCACTGCTAAATTCAAACTGATATTCACGGTAAAAAACCACCGTTCCACGCGGATTACGTTTTAAACGTACTTTTTTTATTTCAACCGTTTGGTCAAGGAACGTGACA
>JALXDW010000034.1 GCA_027070385.1 Chromatiales bacterium | reverse complement strand
CAGGATGTCATGGTTTCGGATGCGGTGAATGCACGGATTAAACCCGTTGGTGAAGTAACGGTGGGTGCCCCTGTTGAAGTAAAAGTGGCTGCTGCTAGTCCGGCTGATTCTTATCAGGCTAATTGCTTTGCTTGTCATGGTACCGGTGCAGCTGGCGCCCCTAAATTGGGTGATAAATCTGCCTGGAAAGCACGTATTGCTCAAGGCAAATCAACGTTGTATAAACATGCCATTGGCGGCTTTAAAGGTATGCCACCTAAAGGTGGTTCAAGCCTGAGTGATTCTGCAATAAAGGCCGTGATTGATTATATGGTTTCAAAATCAAAATAACTTGATTTAATTCTGAATGAGAAAGCCGCTTCACTTGAAGCGGCTTTTTTAGTGCCCGTTTTTTACATGCAAGCGTTGCTTGCGTGTAAAAATTACGGGCACTTATGATGTTTTTCTATCAGAATACCCCTAATCTTGATACCCGTTTTTTACATGCAAGCGTTGCTTGCGTGTAAAAATTACGGGCAGTTATTTAGTGGCTGTTTATATTTTACAGCCACTTATGATTTTTTCTGATGTTTTTCTATCAGAATACCCCTAATCTTGATACCCGTTTTTTACATGCAAGCCATGCTAATAGTTTATTGCACTAACTACCACGAACACGATGAAAATTTTTAGTACCGTGTTCACCATGGTTAAAATAATGAGTATTCAAAGAAGAAACTAATTTCCTGAAACCAGCGCACGTAAACTTGAAAAGTGCATCTGGCCTTTTTGTTTTTGTTCCTGCTTGCTGAGTTTAGAGTTGGAGCCCAACCAGTTTAAATCTTCTTCGGGAAGTTCATCAATAAAACGGCTGGGTTCGCAATCGACAATTTCACCGAAACGTTTTCGTTGTTTGGCAAAACTGATGGTGAGTGTATTTTTTGCTCGTGTGATCCCCACATAAGCCAGACGACGTTCTTCTTCGATATTTTCTTCTTCGATACTGGTGCGGTGAGGGAGTATTTCTTCTTCCATGCCCACTAAAAACACATGAGGGAATTCCAGACCTTTGGCTGCATGGAGTGTCATTAATGAAATATTGTCGCCAATCTCATCATCTTCATTGCGTTCCAGGGTATCAATCAATGTGAGCTTGGTAATAATATCATGCAGGCTTGCTTGCGGATCTTTGGTATGCAGCTTGCTGATCCAGTCAACCAGTTCATTGACATTGTTAATTTTTCTTATTGCAACCTGTTCATCTTTGGCGGTGTCGGTCAGCCATTGTTCATAGTCAATGTCCTGTATCACCCGTTTGATGGCTGCAACCGGCGATTCATTCTCGGCAGTATGAGCAACGTCGAGTATCCATTGCGCAAAGTCATGCAGGTTCTGTTGTGCGCGTGGTTTTAGTTGCGTAGTAATATGGCTTTCAAAACAGGCGCTGAACAAACTGTGGTTATAGCTGGAAGAGAATTGATTGAGTGCCTCTAACGTACCCGGTCCAATTTCACGGCGAGGCGTATTAACGATACGGATAAAGGCGTTATCATCATCGGTGTTGGCTATTAAGCGTAAATAAGACAGCAAGTCTTTAATTTCGGTGTAAGAGAAAAATGAAATACCGCCGCTGAGATAATAGGGAATATTATTTTCGCGTAAAGCACGTTCAAATAGCCGTGACTGGTGATTACCACGATAAAGCAGTGCATAGTCTTTAAAGTTTGTGCCGTACTGAAATTTGTGGTGCAAAATTTCGGCAGTAATTTGTTCCGCTTCAATATCTTCATTACCACAGGGTAGAATTCTGATTTGCTCACCAAAACCCAGTTCACTCCAGAGTTTTTTCTCGAAAACGTGGGGATTATTCTGAATAAGTGTATTGGCTGCTTTTAAAATGCAGCCGGTTGAGCGGTAATTTTGTTCAAGTTTAATAACATTTAAGGCAGGGTAATCTGTTTTTAGGTTCAGTAAATTTTCCGGTTGTGCACCACGCCAGGCATAAATGGATTGATCATCATCACCTACAACGGTCAAGGCACTTTTATCTCCCACAATGAGTTTGACCAGTTCATATTGGGTATTATTGGTGTCCTGATATTCATCCACCAGCAGATAACGTATTTTTTGTTGCCAATGGTTACGTGCCTGTTCATTGCTACGCAGTAATAAAACCGGCAGCATAATCAGATCATTAAAATCGACCGCATTGTAAGTACGAAGGTGGTGGTTATATTGTTCATAAATACGCGCGGCAAGCACAAGCTGCTGATCAGCTCCTGCGAGTTGTTGCGCATCATCAGGTGTTATAAAAGCATTCTTCCAACGATCGATTTGTTGTAGCGCCATATCGGCCTGGTTCTTCGGGTCAGAAAAAGTTTTACGCATCAGCTCTCGCACTAACGATAAACTGTCGGTGTTATCATAAATAGAAAAGCCGCTTTTAAGTCCCAGTGTGTGCAGGGAATGGCGAATAATATTCAAGCCCAGGGTGTGGAAGGTGGAAACGCGTAGTCCTTTGGTCTGTTGCTTGTTCATCAGGCTGGATACCCGCTGTTTCATCTCACGGGCAGATTTATTGGTAAAGGTAACAGCTGCAATGCTGTTGGCGGGATAGCCACATTCCTGAATAAGGTACGCTATTTTATAGGTGATCACCCGGGTTTTACCACTGCCAGCACCAGCGAGAACCAGGCACGGTTTATCAATACAGCGAATAGCAGCTTGTTGAGTACGGTTAAGTTGTTGCAGCATAAAAGCTCAGTCAGGGAATCTACACATCAGAAATATGCACACTAGTGTAACCAAGCCGGAACGCTACGTCGATATTGACAATGTTGAAACATGTCTGCTTGTGATTCAATTTGAAAGGGTTATTTCTCTGTCTATCAGGATATTTTGCCCGTAAATAATAGGAAACAGGCGGTAAAATTGCAGCATAAGGCCTGAAATGCTATGTTCTGTTTGCTACATAAATATGAAGGGACAGGCTGGCATAATCAATACAGCTTTATGCTGCAGGCCGCAATAAAAATACAGCAGAGTGACTGAGGATGAAGCAGGGTATGGGGCATTATTTTTCCGCAACAGCATATACAGTAAAACAATTTACCACATTATTTTTTGCACTAACCATTTTAGCATTGAGCGCATTGCCCGCTAATGCCGCTATATTACATGATTATACGCTGGACTGGTTTACTCTTGAGTCCAAACATTTTCGTTGTCATTTCCATAATGGTGAAGAAAAGCTGGCGCGGCGTACATTGGCGATTGCCGAAGAAGTGCATACCGAATTAAGTCTGATGATGGACTGGGAACCTGATAACAAAACCGACATTATTCTGACGGATGAATTTGATGTTTCAAATGGTTATGCGACACCGTTTCCAACTAATCGAACCGGCATCTTTTTATCCGGCCCCGACAGTGTAAACAGTATAGAAGATAACTCTGACTGGCTGGAAACAGTTATTAAACATGAGTATCTGCATATTTTACATCTGGACAAGGCCATCGGTGCAGCATCCGTCATGCGTAAAATATTTGGTCGGGCAGCCTATATCTTTCCATTTTTTACTGCTTTCCCGAATGCTTATCAACCGTCATGGTTAATCGAAGGCCTGGCAACCTATGTCGAAACGGATAAGGAACGTGGTGTAGGTCGTGGTCAAAGCAGTTACTTTGATATGTTAATGCGCATGGAAGTCAAAGACGGTTTTAAAACATTGCGTCATGTCAATGTACCACAGGTAACCGAATGGCCATTGAACACTTCACGTTACCTGTATGGTGTGCATTTCTTTCAATACATAGAAGAAAAATACGGTAAGCAAAAAATAACTGAGCTGGTTGACAGTTATTCAGACAATGTGATCCCGTGGAGAGTAAATTCCAATGCTTATTATACCGTGGGCAAGGATATGTGGGGTTTATGGGACGAATTTGAAACTGCAATGAAAGCCAAATACCAACCTCAATGGGAAGCGGTGAATAAACGCGGTGAAATTATTGGTGAGCAACTTACCCGGAATGGATATTTTACCGGCCCCTTACAGGTGTCGGATAGGGGAGAGATATATTATATTGATTATAATGCAGATAAAAACATGGCACTTAAAGTTTTGCGACCTAACAAAGGTAGCGGCTATCAACGTGCAGAAAATATTACAAAAGTAAAAACAGCAACAAAAATCATCACTCAGCCCGAAAAAACACCTGAATATAAAGAAGCTGAAGAAATTGCAGATATAAGACTTTCAGCACGTTTTGACCTTCATGATAAGGCCGGTATTATTCTTGCCAAACCTGAGTTATGTCGTAATGCAGCTTTATACTTTGACCTTTATCATATTGATCCTGCCAGTGGCGATGAAACCCGCTTAACAAACTGTGCACGTTATCGAACGGTAACCTGGAACACCGATGGTACAAAATTAATGGCGGTTAAAAACGGTTTGGCAAAAAATGAATTACATTTATTGACAGCCAAAGGTGAATATCTGCAAACCCTGTGGAAAGGGAAATATGCCGAAGTCATTGCATCCATTGACTGGTCACCTGTTGAAGATAAATTGATTGCCTCGGTTTTCCGACCAGAGACAGGATGGAATCTGGAGCAGTTTGATATTGCAACAAAGCAGTGGACCTTTATTACCAAAGATAGCGCCATAGAAACCAATCCCCTATTTTCCCGTGATGGCAAAAATATTCTATACAGTTCAGATAATGGTGGTATTTATAATATTCGTCGCTTGAATCTTGAAACCGGCCATACATCCAGCTTGACCGATCTGATAGGGGGTGGATTTTATCCGGTGCAGGGTAATGCTGAGAATGAATTATATTATGTAGGTTATTCGAAAGAAGGCTATGATGTTTTTAAATTAGCCGTTAAGGAAACACGAAAGGTTCCTGTTGCAAAACAGGGTACTACGGCTGTTGCAAAGAAATCCCCTATCTCCGTAGCGGTTGTAAAAGGTACCGATACCGGTGTGGAAATGAGCCCGGTAAAAGAATATTCTGCTTTCGAAAGTGTGATTCCACGCTGGTATCATCCGCTACTGGCGATTGGCAGTGATTATTACCAGATAGGTGCATTTACTTATAGTTGGGATACCCTGGCGCGCCATATTTATGGTGTATCGCTATCATATGCCAACTACGATTCAAGTTATGATGACTGGTTAGGGTCGTTTGATTATATTTATGACCGCTGGCCTGTTACATTAAAATTACACACTTCTCATCGTAACAGACTGTTTCTTGATAATAATGATAATCTGGTTCGGGTGCGTGGTAACAATGTACAACAGGCAGAAGCGGTATTCCCTTTATTATCGCTCAGTGATCGTTTATCTTTTCATGTGGCTGCGATTAAAGATACAGAAAAAGATGCGTGGCGAAAAAACAGCAGTATTACAACACGGGCATCAAGTGTGGATAATCTGTTGGGTGCAGCGATTGTTTATCAAAATGCCAGTATTCATCCTAAATCTGTCAGTCGTGCCGAAGGTCGTTCCATTCAACTGGTTGCAGAAGACAGTGATGCCATCGGTAACAGTGATTATACCGGTAAAGTGTACAGCATAGATTGGCGTGAATTTATTCGTTTAGGTGGTTCGCATGTGTTGGCATTGCGTGCAGTGGAAGGTCGGGGTACCGATAACCCTCGAGCCTTTCAACTGGGCGGCAGTAACAATACAAATTTCGAGCCGGGGTTACTTTCATCCACCTTGATTTCCTCCCCTTTTAATCGACGTGAATATCTTCTGCGGGGTTATGATGAAGGCCATGCAGAGTTAACCAATCGGCGTATGCGTTTAATGAGTGTGGAGTATCGTTTCCCTGTCTGGCGTCTGGAACGTTCAGCGATGATTCCACCCATCGGATTACAACAACTCTCCGCTGCCGTATTTGTTGATCGCGGTGCCACCTGGCGTGATGGTAGCCCGGATAAATACTACACTGGTTCCGGTGTTGAACTCTATGCCGATACCATCTTCGGTTACAGTACTGTTGTGCGGATTACGCTGGGTTATGCACATGGGCATGATAGCCGTCTGGGTAAAGATAATGTTTACCTGCGACTGGGTGCCAGTTTTTAAGTCTGTGCTATAAAAAATGAAACAGCAAGCAGAGCCATCCATTGTTTATTCCAAAATGAAAACGGATGATGGTGCAACCATTGGCTATCGGCTTGTACACGAACAACAGGCCAAGCCACTTTTAACCTTTCTGCATGGCTTGGCGAGCAATAGTACGCGCTTTAGTGAATTTGTTGAATACACAACATTAAAAAAACACTGGGACTTGTTGCTGGTGGATTTGCGCGGTCATGGCGAGTCCATGTACCGGGGAAATTATTCACGCAATGATTGGATAAAAGATATTAATCAGATCATGCAGGCTGAGCATTATACTCAGTCAGTCTTTCTGGGACACAGCATGGGGGCGCAGATTGCGATTGATTATGCCAGCCAGTTTCCTGAACGAACCCGTGGGCTGATTTTAATTGACCCGATTTTTCCTGAAAATTTACATGGGCGATTAAGTAAAGCCCAAAACCACCGTCATTTTCTTTCTGCACTGCGTTTGATTCTGCGTGGTTTAAATATGATAGGTATTAAACGCTGGCATTTGCCTAAACGTGATTTGCGTGCGCTTGATGAGCAAACACGACAGACGCTAGAACAGCATCCGGAATTAACCATAGCAGATTTGTACACCAACCCTTTTGCCGATTTTAAATATATTCCACTTGCTAATTATTTGCAGGATATTAATGAAGTGATACGTCCTTTACCGGCATTGGAAGATATTGATGTTCCGGTACTGGTGTTGCTGTCAGGAGGTGCAACCATCAGTTCATTTGATCAAACCAAACAAATAATCAACCGCTTTCCAAATGCTACGATTGAAGTGGTTGATGCAGATCATTGGTTATTAACGGAAAAACCACAAGAAACGCGCCAAATTATAGAAAATTGGTGTAACAAAACGTTTCGCTAGATCCCTGCCCTTGCTATGAAACAGAGTGTCGGGCCGATTTCGAGATGGCACTTTCCGTTCGATATATCTATCCTTAAAGCTAGGGTCTGCTGATCTTTCATCTGTTGTCTGCTTTTGGCTAATTTTCCCCCTGTCTGTGTTATTTTTTACTATCAACAGACCCTAGTAAAACCACTATTTACTGGACGTGATTACAAAACCTTGATTTAGGGTGAAAGAAGACAAATTGTTCTATTGAGGACTGTCAATATGATTCCGTTTCTCTGGCACAAGTTTTAATTTATTCTGTGTCTGGAATTGCTATTATATGCCTCAGACTGTAGCGCTAATTTATCAAGCATTTGAGAGTAAGGGAAAATGATAAAATACAAATCATATACTGTTCGACTTGGCATTACTCTTTTGTTTTCAGCGATAGGCGCTGTTAGTCATGCAAAAGATAACCTGGCAACCGCAATGGTTGAATCGAGTAAAATACCCTCCATACGTTATTTATCGGCACAAATAGAAGCCGTGCGTCAGGCAACGGTCGCTTCCCAGGTACGTGGTCGGATACTCGAAATTCTGGCCGATATTGATGACTATGTAAATAAAGGCGATGTGTTGATACGCTTTCGTGATCGGCAGCAACGTGCTGCGGTCAAGTCAGCAAAAGCGCAATTTGAAGAAGCGCAATCAGATTATGATCGCGTGAAAGAAATTTATGCCAAGCGGCTAGTTGCAAAATCTGTACTGGATAAGGCAGAAGCAAAACTGAAAAGTGCCCGTGCCCTGCTTGAGCAGGCCAATGAATCACTGGAAAATACAGTCGTACATGCACCTTACAGTGGTATCGTGGTCAAGCGGCATGTTGAAGTGGGCGAACTTGCCAATGTCGGCCAAAAACTGATGACGGGTTTGTCACTTGAAATCTTGCGAGCCAGCGTACAATTACCACAGTCAATTATCCATAAAGTCAGAAAATATAAACAGGCATGGGTATATCTGGGTGAAAACAGAAAAAAACGTGTTAAAGCCACGTCCATATCCATTAGTCCTTATGCCGATCCACTCAGTCATTCGTTTACTGCACGGTTACATTTGCCTACCGGTAACCATAAAGTTTACCCAGGTATGTATACGCAGGTGGCCTTAACCGTTGGGGAAGAGACAGCATTGCTTATTCCTGAGCAGGCCGTTGCTTACCGCGGGGAAGTTACTGCTGTGTATCTGAAGAACAAACAGGGCATGATAAATTTTCAGCAAATTCGGTTAGGGCGTCAGCACTCTGAAGGTAAAATAGAAGTATTGGCCGGATTATCTGAAGGAGACCGTATTATTCTGAACCCGACCAAAGCAGTGAGGATCATACAGCAGCAGAATGCTCAGGGTGAGAATAAATGACGGATGCTTTAGAACAAAAAAAATTAGGCCCTTCGGGGCGACTTGCCAAGTTCTTTTTAGTTTCAGAGATCACCCCCTTGCTGGCGCTTGTGGGATTTTTACTGGGAATTTTTGCAATAAGTATTACACCGCGTGAAGAAGAACCGCAAATCAACGTTACCTTTGCAAATGTCTTTATACCTTTTTATGGTGCATCAGCAGAAGAAGTTGAACAGCTCGTCAGTTCACCAGCGGAGCGTATTTTATCGGAGTTGCAGGGAGTCAAACATATTTATTCGGTTTCCAAACCGGGGCTGTCAGTATTAACCATTCAGTTTAAAGTCGGAGAAGATCGTACTCAGGCGATTGTGCGTTTATACAATGCCTTGTATTCCAAGCAGGACTGGCTGCCAAAAAATATGGGGGTGGGTCAACCATTGATCAAACCCAAAGGCATTGATGATGTTCCAATCGTTTCGCTCACACTTTGGAGCAAAGATGTAAAAGTTACTCACCATGAGTTATTAAAAATAGCACACTCTATCGAAACTGAAATTAAACGTGTTAAAGGAACACGTGATATTTATACCATTGGTGGCGATAAGGACGTCGTGCATGTGGAGCTTGATAGCACCGCATTGGCAGCATACAACATATCCATCGATG
>JALXDW010000033.1 GCA_027070385.1 Chromatiales bacterium | reverse complement strand
GATACCCATATAAGGTTTATATTATAGATAAGATCAACTGATTTTAAGAATAAAGCTCTGCCCTTGACGCTAACAAAGCTATGAGTATTGTGGATTGCTTCAGAGTTCATTATTTTTCACTTCTAAAGGCTGTAGAAAATCACTCAATAACAGTCTAAATACGGCTTAATAAATAATTTATCGATTTTAGATATCTGCCATAGCTGTATTTTTATTTCAATGTTTAGCGCCTGTTTTATTATTATCTTTTCTGTTTACCTTTGTGGTATTAGCTACCATAATCCTTTTTTATTAACGCAAACCCGATAAACGTTATTCTTGTTTAGTGTGTTATTTGTCTGATGTTGTGCATAACTTTTGCATATTTCGAATTTATCGGAAAGGCTTAATTCATCAATCAACTCGGAAAACTTGATCGGTTCACTGGTTGTCTGGCTACGACTGTTATTTTCAGGCTTAAAAAGGTAATAATCGTCTTTGTCTGCATATTCAATATCGGCCGCCATAGAAAAACCGGACAGCGGTTTATTGTTATAACTGACTTCAATATAAAACTGTTTTTTTAATGCCGACTGATAGACAAAGCCGCCCAGTGCAAGTGTTATTAGAAATATAATAAGTGGTGCAGAAAAATAAGAGCCGGATTGTTTGCTGATAAAACCGGCGAAATACATAACAGCTGCCAGCAAGAGTAATCCGCAGGCAATGCTTAAAAAGATAATGGCATAGGTATTCACTTTATCACCTTTTGTTTATTTTTACGTTTATGATTTATTTATAAGGTCGAGACAATTTGTGAATACGGTAATTGTATGGCCAGCATAACAACTGCATTCCAGATAACGCATAAGGCAAGGCTCACATTCAGCAGAACAAGCAACAACAGGCTTATGCCCTGTGTTTTGTTTTTTATATAAGATAAGGAGGCAAATAAAACAACTGCAATAATAAGCAGGTAGCTTTTGTCGTAAGTGATAAGTACTGCTTTGGTTAATGCGGGTAACTCTGCGCCAAGTGATTGATAGTAATGCGTTATCTTGCTCACATTAAAGATTGAAACAGCATAATAAACCGGCAAAATCAGGGCGATTGAAAAAAGAATATAACAAGATAACAGAGTTACACTAAACGACTGTGAAAGATTGATTTTATACTTCATTATCACTCATTTACGGGAGTTATCTGTCAAACTGTTAATTTGTTAACATAAAATAGCGTTTTATTGACTCTGCTTCAATATTAATTTATGTGAATTTATCCATTTTCAATCTTGATGAATTCAAATTGTAATAGCAACCCATGCTCAGTAATAAAGGGCAAGCTGCCATAGTATGATTGCTTTTCGTGGTGACAGGAATCAATCTGAAACCTGTACAAAAAACAATACCACGCTTCTTATCTCTGCTCGATGGGGTATTTAATCGAGTGAGTATCTTTGTTATGACGACCGGAGCTTCAATGCCGATACTGAGCTTGACTGTTCAGCGGCTCAAATATGACCTGGATGTCAATATGGGCTGATGCAACCTGCAACAACAAGGCAACAAAAAAGCCCGTAAACACTGGGCTTACGGGCTTTCTTGAAACTGCATGGAACAGTTTGGAAATGGAGGATGATGCTTACATCATACCGCCCATACCGCCCATTCCACCCATGCCGCCCATATCTGGCATTGCAGGTGAAGCAGCGTCATCACTTGGCGCATCGGCAACCATGGCTTCAGTGGTAATCATCAGACCCGCAACCGAGGCTGCATTTTGTAATGCAGTTCGAGTTACTTTTGTTGGATCTAAAATACCCATTTCAATCATGTCACCGTATTCATCTGTTGCAGCGTTGTAACCGTAGTTACCTTTACCATTTGCAACTTCGTTGACAACAACAGAGGCTTCACCACCGGCATTGTTAACGATTTGACGCAGAGGCTCTTCCATTGCACGCTTGGCAAGGTTGATACCCACTTCCTGGTCATGATTAACTGCATCCAAATCACCCAGTTCCTGCAATGCACGAATCAATGCAACACCACCACCGGGTACCACACCTTCTTCTACCGCAGCACGTGTCGCATGCAGTGCATCTTCAACGCGAGCTTTTTTCTCTTTCAATTCAACTTCTGTTGCTGCGCCCACTTTAATCACCGCAACACCACCGGCTAATTTAGCCACACGTTCCTGAAGTTTTTCTTTATCGTAATCTGATGAAGACTCTTCAATTTGGGCTCGAATTTGTGCAACACGTTCTGAAATTTCTTCAGCTTTACCTGCACCATCAATCACTGTTGTTTCTTCCTTGCTGATTGAAATACGTTTAGCCGTACCCAAGTCTTCCAGTGTTACTTTTTCCAATGTCAGGCCAACTTCATCAGAAATCACTGTTGCACCTGTTAAAATGGCCAGATCTTGCAACATTGCTTTGCGACGGTCACCAAAGCCAGGTGCTTTAACCGCAGCGACTTTAACAATACCGCGCATGTTGTTAATAACCAGTGTCGCCAAGGCTTCGCCATCAACATCTTCTGCAATAATCAGTAAAGGTTTACCGGATTTAGCCACCGCTTCCAGTGTCGGCAGCAAGTCGCGGATATTGGAGATTTTCTTGTCGTGTAACAGGATATAAGGTTCTTCCAAATCGGCAGTCATGCTTTGCTGGTTGTTAACAAAATAAGGAGACAGATAACCTCGGTCAAACTGCATACCTTCAACCA
>JALXDW010000032.1:1384-9060 GCA_027070385.1 Chromatiales bacterium | reverse complement strand
CATGCGCTTCTTGCCAGTCTTGTTCAAGCTGCGCTAAATCTTGCTGTTGTTTCTGGCGACGTTCTTTAGCATGTTGAATAGACTGTTCAATCTTCGCTATATCAGTGCCAACA
Organism: Chromatiales bacterium; assembly: GCA_027070385.1. Classification (GTDB taxonomy): domain Bacteria; phylum Pseudomonadota; class Gammaproteobacteria; order UBA6429; family Thiohalophilaceae; genus SZUA-37. The sequence goes on along the minus strand of JALXDW010000032.1, from coordinate 8,947 downwards.
CTATAGAAACGACTTTGAACTTCATTAAACTTGTCTGACGCTTCCGTATGCGATTCACGTTGTGATTCTATTTCTGATTCAATACTTCGTTGTTGTGCTATTGCAGATTCAAGTGCCGTTTCCTGTTCACGAATTTGTGCTTCGGTTTTTTCGGCTTCATCTTGTTTAAGCATCCAACGTAATGCGGTTAACTGTGCTTTAAGCAAACGCTCTTCTTCGCGTAAGACTTTATATTTTTCTGCTGTGTTTGCCTGACGCTTTAAACGTGCGAGTTGTTTTTCAAGCTCATCACGCAAATCACTTAAGCGATCCAGATTTTCACGCGTGTGTTTAATGCGGTTTTCTGTTTCACGGCGGCGTTCTTTATATTTTGAAATGCCTGCAGCTTCTTCTAAGTAAACGCGCAGTTCTTCGGGCTTAGCTTCAATAAGTCGTGAAATTGTGCCTTGTTCAATAATGGCGTAACTGCGTGGGCCTAAACCTGTACCAAGGAAAATATCGGTAATATCACGACGACGGCATTTGCTGCCATTCAAATAGTAAACCGACTGACCATCCCGCGAGACCGTGCGTTTGATCGATATTTCATTATAATTAGCGTATTCACCACCCAGTGAACCGTCCGAGTTATCGAATACCAGCTCAACGGATGCCTGACCAACCGGCTTGCGCGAAGTGGAACCACTGAAAATAACATCAGCCATCGAGTCACCACGCAGGTGTTTTGCAGATGATTCTCCCATCACCCAACGTACTGCGTCTATAATATTCGATTTTCCACAGCCATTTGGCCCGACCACCCCAATTAATTTACTGGGAAAAGGTACGGTTGTGGGATCTACAAAGGATTTAAATCCGGATAATTTTAGTTTTGATAAATGCATGCGCAGACGATACCGATCACAAGCCAAAGACACAAGATTGACAGAGCAGTTTTTTTGCCTAAATCACAAAAATATTTCAACTTGGTAACAAGCATACAACCTACTATTAGAGTTGACTCTAAAAACAGCTTATAAGTCCTTGATTATTTGCCGGGTATGCCGGTTATTGAAGTTTAAACATATCTCATAAAGATACTTTGATCTGGCTTGATGTTCATTGCCAGCCACCGTACACTTCGCGCTGATATCAGCCAAACATAAAAAGCGAACACCATGACAACACAGCCGACAAAAAGCCTCGAAACCTTTGAAAACCCCATGCACGAACGTGATTACACGATTCGCATTGATGTGCCCGAGTTTACCTGCCTATGTCCTAAAACCGGCCAGCCTGATTTTGCAACATTACACATTGAATATGTCCCCGACCGCTATTGCATCGAATTAAAATCGTTAAAACTTTATGTCTGGGCTTTTCGTGAAGAAGGGGCTTTTCATGAGGCTGTCAGCAATCAAATTCTGGATGATCTGGTGCGTGCCTGCGGGCCTCGCTTTATGCGCTTAACCGCCAAATTCAATGTACGCGGTGGGATCTACACCAGTGTAGTGGTTGAGCACAAACAGCCCGGATGGGAAAGCGCAGCACCCGTACAACTGCCCTAACTGCACTCTATCATTTAAGCTCAATGACAAACACCCGACATAGACAATGCAAACACAAGTTGCCTGCCCCGCTTTTTTAGGCATTGATGTTGGCACCTCGGGTATCCGCGCCATTATCATTAACAACGACGCTCATGTTTTAGCTTGCCAGACGCAAGCCATGCCCGCAGCTGAGCAACCTCAACCCCATTATTTTGAACAACAACCACAACTCTGGTGGCAAACGCTGCAAACACTATTAACTCAACTTGCCGTGCAATTCGACTTTAAACAAATCGTCAGCATGTCACTCGATGCAACATCCGGTACCGTTTTGTTAATTGATTCACAAGGTCAAGCCCTTAGTAAGGGCCTGATGTATAACGACCAGCGTGCCAGTGAATTTGTTGAACCAATAAAACAGTGGGCACCCAAAGATTCTCCCACTTGTACAGCCACATCAGGATTAGCAAAAGCATTGTGGCTATTGCAACAATATCCACAGTCCCGAGATGTACACCTGACCCATCAGGCCGACTGGTTAACAGGACAACTCACACACCACTTCCAACAAACCGACTCTAATAATGCGTTAAAAACCGGTTACGATCCGGTTAAACAACAATGGCCACAGTGGCTATCTGAACTGGGGCTGCCCAATCATTTTCTACCACAAGTGACACATGCCGGTACCCCCATTGGTTTACTCAGCAAGGAAATTACCCGGAAATTTGGTTTTAGCGAACAAGTACTGTTTGTAAGCGGTACAACCGATAGCACCGCAGCCTTGCTCGCAACCGGTGCCAACCAGATTGGCGATGCCGTCACCTCACTCGGCAGCACACTGGTTCTAAAAATCATTTCTGACAAAGCCGTGTTTTCCAGTGCCGAAGGTATTTATAGCCAGCCCTTTGGAAAACACTGGCTGGTAGGCGGTGCATCCAATACCGGTGGTGCAGTGTTACGTCATTATTTTACTGACGCACAAATGACTGAGCTTGAAACACAACTCAATCCAGATAAAACAACCGGACTGCATTATTACCCGCTGTTACAAACAGGCGAACGCTTTCCCGAGAACAATCCTGAACAGGCCCCTTGCCTGACTCCACGACCTGATAATGATGCTGTTTTTTTCCAGGCAATACTCGAAGGCATCAGTCAAATTGAGTTACAGGGTTACCAAAAACTGCAACAATGTGGCGCGCCAAAACCCAAACGCCTGTTTAGCATTGGTGGTGGTGCCAACAACACCGCATGGACAAAAATTCGCAGCCGACTTTTAAACATCCCTCTACACAACACACTGAATAACCATGCAGCTTTTGGTGCTGCGCTACTTGCAAAACAAGGTTATGATAAGCGGAACAAATCGTTAAGGAACTAAAACATGCCAGGTAAACCTCTTTGCAGCAACCCTGTCAGCGGTGTCCGGTTTTTTCTTCAGGGGATCCCGATGATCTTCACCGCTGAAATTAAAAAATACGTTATTATTCCTTTAATTATTAATATTATTTTGTTTGCCGCTGCCATTTATTTACTCAGCACCCAGTTTGAAACGCTGATCGACTGGCTCACACCCGACATTCCCGGCTGGTTACCTGATTTCATGACGACTTTATTTGAATGGTTTGTTGGTTTGTTGTGGATGCTGTTTGCAGCCGTTGCACTGATTATTATTTTCTTTGGCTTTAGTATTATTGCCAATATTGTTGGCGCACCGTTTAACACTTACCTTGCAGCCGCTGTGGAGTATAAATTAACCGGTGTGCAACCCATCGATCCCCGTACCGGCCTTGGTAAAATTATTTTTGAATCCATTACCGGAGAAATAAAAAAGTTGATTTACTTTCTGGTCTGGATGATTCCCTTATTGATCATTTCATTTATACCGATGATCAATGTGGTTAGCCCGGTTTTATGGGCCGTGTTCAGCGCCTGGATGTTAGCCCTGCAATACGTGGATTATCCGCTAGGAAATCGAGGCTATAATTTTTCTAAAATACGTTACACTCTGTCTAATCACAAAATGTTATCCCTTGGATTTGGTGGCTCAGCAACCCTCGCAACCATGATTCCGATATTAAACTTTTTAGTCATGCCGGTTTCAGTTGCCGGAGCAACTATTATGTCTGTAGAGGCATTAAATAATGAAGAATCTTCTCAAGATAAAGATAACCTGGCACAATCCGATCAGAACCCACTTATCACTCGATAACAATTAACCACAACAGGCTCTAAGGAGAACAAAAAATTCTTCGTATCCTTTGTGGTTCATTTTTTACTTACCGAAATCCGAAATAAACTGTTCCAACCTTTCAATGGCTTTTTTTAAGTTATCCAATGAAGTTGTATAGGCAAAACGAATATATTTTTCTGCCTTGTTATTACCAAAATCAATCCCCGGTGTGATAGCAACACCTGCTTGTTCCAAACATTGTTCTGCAAACTGAAAACTGTTATCCGTTAATGCTTCACAATTTACGTAAATATAAAAAGCCCCGTCCGGTTTGACCGGAATAGTGAACCCCAACTTGGGTAATGCTTTCAGTAAAAAGTCACGTCGCTGTTTAAATTCTCTGCGACGTTGTTCCAGTATCTCGATTGTTTCAGGGTTAAAGGCAGCCAATGCAGCATGTTGCGCAGGGGTGGGCGCAGCAAGAAATATATTTTGTGCCAGATTATCCACCACCGGAATAAAAGCTTCAGGTACCACTAACCAGCCTATTCGCCAACCGGTCATCGAGAAATATTTTGAAAAACTATTAATAATAAAAATATTATTGGATAGTGATAATGCAGTATACGGAAGTGTGTCATACACCAACCCCTGATAGATCTCATCCACCAGTACTGCAGCCTGTTTTTGTTCAACAAAGCCAATTATTTCATTCAATGTCTTTTCTGCAATGATTGTTCCGGTTGGGTTGGAAGGCGAAGCTAATAACACAGCTGCGGTATTCTCACGCCAGTGTTGTTCAACAAGTGCTTTATTTAATTGAAACTGCGTGTCAGCATCGACATTAACAAGTTGATTCTGACCTTCCAGCAAAGAAACAAAATTTCGATTACAGGGATAACCGGGATCTGCCATGATGACTGACTGCCCCGCTTCAACAATGGCAGCAAGTGCCAGTAATAAAGCACCGGAAGCACCAGGCGTGACCACAATGCGCTCAGGGGAAATCGTCAACTGAAATTGTTGTAAATAAAATTGTGCTATTGCTTTTCGTAAAGCAGGCAAGCCCATGGGGGCGGTATAATGCACATCGCCTTTTCGAATGGCGGTCATACCGGCATCAACAATGGGTTGCGGGGTATTAAAATCCGGTTCACCCACTTCCATGTGAATGATATGTTTGCCTTGAGCCTCCAGTTCTTTCGCCCGAGCCAGCAATTTCATCACATGAAACGGCTGTATGGCCTGTGCCCTTTTTGAAATGGATATCATCGCAGATCGTTATGCTGCAAATAATTTTGTCAGTGCAGCCACAGAAATATAAGTCGCATCACCGATATCACCCGCAATACAATGGCAAGGTTCATCCGGTTCACCTAAATGATCCAGCACAACCAATGCACCACTAAAATCATGATCTTCGGTATAATGATTTTGTGTGATCACGGTTTTCAAGTTCGCTCCCATTGAGGATTGAATGCCATTGGAGGAATCTTCAAAAGCAAGACAGTCTGCTGCCGTCAGATCCATTTTTTCCAACGCATAGTCATAAATATCTGCCGCAGGTTTTTTGGCGGGTACAATATCACCTGCCGCAATCACCTCAAACCAGTCTATTGATTCTTTCCCCAGGGTGCTTTCCAATAAACTGGTCACATTCGCAGGTGTAGTGGTGGTGGCAATCGCCAGTCGGAACCCCTGTTCACGCATTTCCTGTAACAAACGCTTAACCCCGGTACGCAAGGGTATCGCACCATCAGCTAATAACTGTGTGTAAAAATGTGTTTTACGCCCATGCAAGTGTTTAATTAAATCATCTAATGTCCCTGCCTGCTGTTGCTGCTGCAGAAATTCAGGGTGATCCAGCTTTAAAAAATGCAAAATACGTTCTTTGCCGCCCGTCACCGATAACAGTTCACCATACTTGTCTATCGACCAATTCCAATCCAGATCAGCCTCTTTAAAAGCACGATTAAATGCCACCCGATGACCATCTTTTTCAGTATCGGCAAGCGTGCCATCCACATCAAAAATAAATGCTTTTAATTCGGACATTCCTAAAAACCTCACTTTAAATCAAAAATTAACAAAATGGGATTATCCCATGAAATACAACAAGTTACACCAAAGACGTTGATTTATTTTTCAGATAGTCCAACTATATGGGTTGTTTTAGTTGCGTCTAATAGCGCTTTCTGGTATTAAAAGCGTCGATTTTGCTTTTCGCTTCGCCTTGATGGCATTATCACACAAGCAAATACATTAAATGTTGGAGAATTTGTCGCATGGCAGTGAAGAAAAAAACAACCAAGAAAAAAGTGGCTAAGAAAAAAACCGTGGCTAAAAAGACACCGGCTAAAAAAACAGCTAAAAAGAAAACCGCCAAGAAAAAGACCGTTGCTAAAAAAGCACCGGCCAAAAAAACCCCTGCGAAAAAAGTTACCAAAAAGAAAGTCACTAAGAAAAAGACCGTAGCTAAAAAAGCACCGGCCAAAAAAACCGCAGCTAAAAAAGTTGCCAAAAAAACAACGAGCAAGAAACCTGCACGTCGCAGAGCCTCTGTTGACGAGGTACATAGTTTTACACCTTATAAAATAGTTAAAGGTGAAGACTATATGAACGAAGAACAAACCCTGCATTTCCAGGAAATTTTAAATGAATGGAAACAGGGCTTAATGCAGGAAGTCGATAGAACTGTTCACCATATGCAGGATGAAGCGGCTAACTTTCCTGATCCAAACGATCGTGCAAGTCAGGAATCCGAATTTGCAATGGAATTACGCACCCGTGATCGTGAGCGCAAGTTGATCAAGAAAATCGATGAATCACTCGCTAATCTCGAAAGTGGTGATTATGGTTATTGTGAAGACTGCGGTATTGAAATTGGTATTCGCCGTCTGGAAGCACGTCCTACCGCAAACTTATGTATTGACTGTAAAAGTCTGGAAGAAATTCGCGAACGTCAACGCGGTTAATATTTTAACCCACGCTTGATTGTACGCTGGCTTTAAGTGCCCGATCGCCTGAACGGCGGTCGGTCATGATTTGCAGTTTGTTACCCCTGGCAAAACCCATGACAAAATCATACATTTCCGGGTTTTTCGCTGATAAACCACGTGCCACAACCAGGCATTTCTCACCATTTATAATACAAGGCTGTACGCATTCATTGTATTTTAAACGTTGATCCTGACCAAAACTGGCCAGAGTGGATGACAATCTTTCGATCCAGTCACTTGGACGCAGCTTTGCACCGTCTTCTTTTATCCCTTTAATGACGTGAACATCATCGCCGAATGTATCAGACACAATTAATCCTCCATTTCTCTATACTCATCTTTAGCGGACAATGCGACAATAAACTTTAGATATTCACCTGATTTTAGTCATACAATACGTTCCATGCCTGACATTCCTCCAATCTACCGTGGCCGATTTGCCCCATCCCCTTCCGGTCCCCTTCATTTTGGTTCCTTACTGGCCGCGACCGCGAGCTATTTACAAGCCAGGCAACAACAGGGCGAATGGTGGTTACGCATCGAGGATATCGACCCACCCCGTGAGATAGCCGGAGCCAGCCAACATATTTTAGATACATTGCAACAATACGGATTTGAGTGGGATAACCTTAGCTACCAGAGCCAACGCTTGGATATATATCACCAGTATCTCGAAAAACTGTTACAAATGGGTCATGCTTACCCCTGCAGTTGCTCACGCAAACAAATCCAGCAACACAATAAGTCGTTAGCAAGACCAGCAAACCTCTATCCCGGCAGCTGTCGAGATGGTCTGAACGGTCAACCTGCACGTTCTATTCGTTTAAAGATATCTAACCCGGAACAAAGCCTTTATGAT
>JALXDW010000032.1:0-1374 GCA_027070385.1 Chromatiales bacterium | reverse complement strand
CCGCAACTGTCGGTGACTTTATTATTAAACGTGCAGATGGTTTCTTTTCTTATCAGCTGGCCGTTGCGATTGATGACAGTCTGCAAAAAATGTCTCAAATCGTACGAGGTTATGACCTGTTTGAATCCGCCTTTTGCCAACAATACCTCCAGCAGCTACTTGGATTAAAATCACCGCATTATGCGCACATAGCTGTTGCCACCACTCATGCGGGTCTGAAATTAAGCAAACAATCTGCCGCACAAGATATAGCACATCAACCAGCTGAAAAACTGCTGTGGCAGGCTTTCGAAATTCTGGGGCAGCAACCACCTCCCACGCTGAAAACACAATCATTAAAACAACTCTGGCAATGGGGTTTCAGCCATTGGGATTTATCAAAAGTGCCGCAGAGACAAGCCGTATTAAGTCCGGTTTAATTAACAAATAAACCCTAAGCCTATGGCATAAAAGACTTTTTTCGATTAATATTAATCGACTAAAACCTGGCTTGAAAGCATGACAGATAATACTCCCAATACCCATTTAGATGACACGACAGATATTGACCTCGACAATATTGCCGATATTGAAAAATACTTGCTGCGTAGCAAGGGTGAAATAGTCCAAAAACTACGTTTACTTTCAAAAAGTAAATCGGCCATCAGTGGATATTTTAACAATGGCAACGATTTTTTCTTAACCTCTATTATAGAAGTACTACGCGATAAAAATGTACTGGTATTGGATATCACTCCCGACCCAGAACTGAATAAAAAAATTACCGCGGCCTCTCCGATTGTCTTTAAAGCAAAACATTTAGGGATTGCCGCCCAGTTTAAAGCAACAAACATTCAAACTGCAAAATTTAAAAACCAGCAATATTTTGCCTGTGCAATACCGGATGATTTGCTTTGGGTTCAGCGCAGAGAACATTTTCGGGTACATATCCCACTCAGTCAGAATGCACTTGTTCAGATAAAAACAAACCAGGGTGATATAAAAGAATATCGTATCATTGATGTCAGTGGAGGCGGAATTGCTATTGCTGATGAGTCTTTTACTCTCAATGTCGAGGCCGGTGATGAATTTAATAACGTAGATCTTATTTTTAGCAATGAACTCAGTTGTACCACTGATTTAACGGTACAAAACACCCTGCCCTTACACTTTAACAAGCCTTCTGCCGGACAACGTATTGGTTGTCATTTCAATGCGCTGTTTGCCGATTTTGCAGCTGACTTGCAACGCTATATTAACCAACTTGACAGTTACTACCGCAAAACCCTGAATGATTGATTAGTGTCCCTTTATCCACTGAAAAATGCATTTGAGTATTGACCTTATCGTCAAATACCGATTAAATACAGAGTAGCCTGATAACTTATAAATATA
>JALXDW010000031.1 GCA_027070385.1 Chromatiales bacterium | reverse complement strand
GTTCAAAAACATTAAAATTAAATTCCTGAGGAACCAGACCAATATAGCTTTTTGCCAAATCTTTTTCTTTATCAAGATCATGCCCATAAATTTCAACACTGCCTGAGGTTTTATTTACCAATGAGCAAAGAATGCCAATGGCGGTTGATTTACCCGCACCATTTGGGCCAAGTAAAGCGAAAAAGTCGCCTGAATCTATATCAAGGCTAATACCTTTTAATGCCTTTACATTATTCTTATAAGTTTTGGTTAAATCTTTTATTGAAATTGCTTTGTTCATAATGAAAATAATTTAACCCACCCAGTTTCGTGCATTCTGAAACAACCGCATCCATGGGCTTTCGTCTGTGTTACTTTGTGTTTGCGGATAATAGGAAAACTGTGTTTTTCTGAAAATTCTTTCAGGGTGCGGCATCATAATGGTGAAACGACCATCTTCATTACATAAACCGGTAATGCCTTGCGGTGATCCGTTCGGATTAAACGGGTATGTTTCGGTGGTGTTGCCGGCATTGTCAGTATAACGCAAGGTGGTGTACTGAGCAGCGTTGTTGATTGCTTTCTCGGATGTGAATTCGGCCTGACCTTCACCATGAGCTACGACAATCGGTATGCGTGAGCCTTCCATATCTTTAAACAAAATGGAACGACTCTTTTCAACTTTAACCATTGAAAGTCGCGCTTCAAATTGTTCTGACATATTACGTACAAAATGTGGCCAGTGGCTGGCTCCGGGAATTAAATCTTTTAAGTGCGATAACATCTGGCAACCGTTGCAGACACCTAACCCAAAAGTGTCATCACGGTTAAAGAATTTTTCGAAACTGTCTCTGGCTTGTGCGTTATATAAAATGGATTTAGCCCAACCACCACCGGCACCAAGGACATCACCGTAAGAGAAACCGCCACAGGCAACCAGGCCTTTAAAGTCATCCAGATGAATATGGCCATTGATGATGTCGGTCATATGCACATCAACACTGGTAAAACCGGCTTTATCAAATGCAGCTGCCATTTCAACCTGACCATTTACGCCTTGCTCTCTCAGAATGGCTATTTTTGGTTTACTGTTCAGGTTCAGGTAAGGTGCAGCAATATTTTCATCCACATCAAAAGTCAGATTCACATGCAAACCGGCATCGTCTTTATTGAGCAGACTATCAAATTCCTGCCGTGCACAGTCAGGATTATCACGCAGGGCTTGCACATGGTAACTGGTTTCACTCCAGGCTCGCTGCAAGTCGATACGTGATTCATTGAGTAACATGGTATCAGCATATTTAATTGTGATTGTATCCGTACTATTGATTTGTCCGATTTCATGCACGCTGGCATTGGCTTTAGCAAAAGCGGCCATGACCTTGTCAACATCGCTATGTTGTACTTGAACAACCAGACCTAACTCTTCGTTAAATAAACTGCTGACAGTATCTGCACCTAAAGCGGTCACATCAATGTCCAGACCAACATGGCCGGCAAAGGCCATTTCGGTTAACGTAGCAAACAAGCCACCATCGGAACGGTCATGGTAGGCTAATAACACCCCCTGCTCGTTTAATAACTGTATGGCATTGAATGCCACTTTAAAGTCGGCCGGGTTTTCAAGGTCGGGGGCAACATCACCAATCTGGTTATACACTTGCGCTATCGCAGAACCACCCATGCGTTGCTGCCCCTGAGCAAGATCAATAAACAACAGACGTGTATCGCCTTTATCGGTTTTAAGTTGTGGTGTCAGTGTTTTACGAATATCTTTAACCGGTGCAAAAGCCGTAATAATCAGTGACAGTGGTGCAGTCACCGATTTGCTTTCACCTTTATCATCCCAAACGGACTTCATTGACATCGAATCCTTGCCGACCGGTATACAAATATCAAGTGCGGGACAAAGCTCCATACCCACCGCTTGAACCGCTTCATATAAACCGGCATCTTCACCCGGATGCCCGGCCGGTGCCATCCAGTTTGCAGATAACACCACACGCTTGAGTTCGGTGATCTGACTCGCGGCCAGGTTTGTTAATGCTTCGCCAATGGCCATGCGTGCAGAGGCGGCATGGTTGATTAATGCCAGCGGCGCACGCTCACCAATGGCCATGGCTTCACCGGTAAAGGTATCAAAACTGGATGCGGTCACCGCCACATCGGCAACCGGGACTTGCCAGGGACCAACCATTTGATCCCGGTGAATCAACCCTGTCACACTGCGATCACCGATAGTAATTAAAAAGTTTTTACTGGCTACCGTGGGTAAACGTAAGCAACGATAAGCCGCTTCTTTTGTATTAATATGACTGCTGTCAAACGCTTTTTGCTTTACCGCAATACTTTTCACATCGCGCAGCATTTTAGGTGGCTTGCCGAGTAATACATCCAACGGCATATCGATCGGATAGTTATTAAAATGCGTATCGTGTAATGTTAATTGTTGTGCTTCGGTTGCTTCACCAACGATAGCATAAGGGCAGCGTTCACGTTTGCAGAGTGCTTCAAAGGCGTCGAGAGAACTCGAATCAATGGCCAACACATAACGTTCCTGCGATTCGTTGCACCAGATTTCATGAGGCGCCATCCCCGGTTCGTCATTCGGTACATTACGCAATTCAAAGTTAGCCCCTCGACCACTATCATTGACTAATTCGGGCAGAGCATTGGACAAACCACCGGCACCCACATCGTGAATACTGATAATCGGATTCGCCTCACCTTGCTGCCAGCAATGGTCAATCACTTCCTGCACACGGCGTTCCATTTCAGGATTACCACGTTGCACCGAGGCAAAGTCTAAATCTTCATGGCTTTGACCACTGGTCATGGACGAGGCCGCGCCTCCTCCTAAACCAATGAGCATTGCAGGCCCACCCAGTACAATAATTTTGGCACCGGCCGGAATTATACCTTTTTCCACATGTTCGGCTTTTATGTTGCCCACGCCACCAGCAAGCATAATCGGCTTATGGTAACCACGTACTTCCACTCCATTGCTTGCTGTTATTGTTTGTTCATAAGTACGGAAATAACCCAGAATATTCGGCCGGCCGAATTCGTTATTAAACGCGGCAGCTCCTATCGGTGCTTCAATCATGATATCCAGCGCGGAAACAATCCGCTCCGGTTTGCCATAATCCACTTCCCATTCTTGCATTGCCTGAGGTAATTTCAGGTTTGAAACCGAAAACCCGGCTAAACCGGCTTTAGGTTTTGAACCCGTTCCCGTTGCGCCTTCATCGCGGATTTCGCCCCCCGAGCCGGTGGCCGCACCGGGGAAAGGCGCAATCGCAGTCGGATGATTATGGGTTTCAACTTTCATTAAGATATGGATGGGTTCATGATGATAATGGTATTCACCAGAGGTTTGCGGATAAAAGCGACCACCACTAAAACCTTCCACCACCGCAGAGTTATCACTGTATGCTGACAGCACACCGTCATGGTTATGTTTGTAGGTATGGCGAATCATGCCAAACAGGGAAATGTCTTTTGATTTACCGTCAATAATCCAGTCGGCATTAAAAATTTTATGACGACAATGTTCGGAATTGGCCTGGGCAAACATCATTAATTCGACATCGGTTGGGTTCCGTTTTAAACGGGTAAAGTTTTCCACCAGGTAATCAATTTCATCTTCGGCCAATGCCAGCCCCATTTGTGTATTGGCCTGTTCGAGTGCTTGCCTGCCCTGCTGCAGGATATCCACACTGGTAAATTCAGCCGGTTCAGCATGGTGAAACAAGGTGGCCGCCTGTTCGGTGTCCAATAACACCGACTCCACCATGCGGTCATGCAAACTGTCTGCAAGTTGCATAAGCTTTTCAGAGCTTAATGCACCGTTTGATTGAAGATAATAGGCGGTTCCCCGCTCAATACGTTTAATTTTCTGTAAACCGCAATTATGTGCAATATCCGTTGCCTTGGTTGACCAGGGTGAAATGGTCCCCGGGCGCGGCACGACTAATATCAGGCTTCCAGTTTGTGGTACGGCTTTAAATTGACGATCTTCATTCAGGAGATGGTTCAGCGTTGCCAGCTCATTATCATTAAGGCTTGTTTCGGTATCGACAAAATAGATAAATTCCGTTGAAATTGAAACAATCGATGAATCGATGGCCTGTAAATTAGAAAGCTGTTTTTGTAAGCGAAAATCAGAAAGTGCTGAAACACCGTGCAACTGCAACATGGGTAAATTCTCGAAAAATGAAGGCTAAAAGTAGTGCGTATAATACTCTAATGCGAGTATGGCTGCCAGATGGGAAACAGCAACAAAAACGGGGATGACCGGCATTGCTTCAGCTTGAATTTGTAACTATTCATTCGCAAAAAGAACGACCGCCTTTTCTGCCTTGCTTTATGTAATAGCCTGTTTGCACGGTCTGTAAAGCACACTTTCAGGCAAGCCCAGCGCGTATTCCCTGTGAGTTACCGAACCGCTTGATTAATACAGAATGGTTTTTTATCACTTTATCCAGTGATAAAACAAAACACGATCACTTGGCAAAATGTTGCTTTAATTCCAGCAATAGAAATTGAGTTAATGATTTTTATAACCGGAAGAAAGCAGTAATGAACATTTTGATAGTATACTTTTGCCGCGGCTTTAAGCTCATCCCATGCGGCTTCTTCAACTTTGAACTGATTTTAATAGCAAGCATCTTTTCGCTTCAGATAACCAACCTGACACATCAAGGTTTTACAAAAAAAGATTAAAAACAAATACTTATATGTTATTCAACTTACCAATGCGCCAATGTATGCATTTCGCGCATCACCTCATTGAGTGATGCTTCATTATTATCAATCAAACACACCATATTGGCGACACTCACCACCGCCACTTTGTCACTGCGCACTATCCAACCACCGGGGGGTGTCCAGCCATTCATTTGGGTAAACATGGACAACTGGTCGGTGTTCCCCTGCACAATACGCTTGTAATCATGCGCAAAGCGGGCTAATCCGGCAATTTGCTGGTCATCCATCATCCCGTAGCCTTCAACCAATTCGCCATCATCACGGAATTGACAAACCACCTGTACACCATCCAGTGCAAGCATTCGTTTTATCATGCCATTATCCTCGAATCCTTAACGGGCCAATGCAGCATAGGCTGCTTCATAGTCGACACTGTCATTAGACATGACCACTCCAAAGTCATCATTGGTAATCGCGGTCCAGGCAAATCCGACCAAGGTAAAGCCTTTTATCGGGTAAAAACCCTTCATCCCGGTCATGGTTTCCCAGCCACGTGCCTGCATCGAAGCAATCGAAACATTGGCGACACACAAATGACTGAGCAAATCCAATACGGATTCCGTTAGTTCGCTGCCGTCACTGACTTTAAAGTCACTTAACTCACCTTTGGCTGAAAATTGAAATGCCGCTTCTACGCCATTCAATTCAATTAATGATTCCAAACTTGGCATTTTTACTATCCTCAATTAAAACCGGAATACAAGCTAAACAAGCTCACCCGATTGTTCACCCACATTGTCTTTTAAAAACTGCATAACATCGTTAATGGATGCATGATTATTATCCACAAAGCAGAAAATATTACCGTAAACGCAAACGCTAAATTGTTCACCTCGTACCATCCAGCCTTGTGCTGGCGCACAGCCACATTCGGCATTAAGTGCTTTCATCATATTGGCCTGCATATGTGTAGCCAAAGTCGTTGCCCGACACATGATAGAGGCCATCCGGGCCTGCTCGGCTTCCATTTGACCTTCAAAATGGTAACGGTCACCACGATAAGAATATTCCCCTGCTGCCATTACACCGGGCAAGTTTGCCAGTTCACTATAAATACTCATATATGTTCTAACCTGTTCTAAAGATATAACCGTTTTAAACCAGCTATACAAATAATGCAACCCGGTGCATCAAGAGTAAACACCCGGGTGAAAATATTTGACAGCCTGGCATTGAAATATCATGATTAACTAATGAACAGTAAAAACAATGCCCGGGTCTCGACTCCTACGATAAACAGTAAAAGTATTCAGGCGGGCCCCGTTCGCCAACTGCTGGCACTGTTTTATGATGCCTGGCTACTCGCTGCGGTCTTTATGGTAGCGTCCGCTCTAACGCTCCCCTTAACACACGGTGAACCGGTCGAACCGGGTAACCCCTTTATGACAACCTATATCTTTTTTGTCTGGTATGGATTTTATGCCTGGTTCTGGACTCATGGTGGGCAAACACTGGGAATGCGTTCATGGAAAATAAAATTACTCAGTGAAACCGGTGAGGCGGTTGGTCTGTGGAATACGCTATTACGCTTTTTAAGCGGTATACCCGCCTGGCTTTTTATTGCCGCGGGCAGCTATTTTACTCTTGTTGAACAGACGAATATTAAACACCCTTTATTGAATGCTTTGGCAAAATTACCTGATGGTGTCGTTTTGGGAATTGGGCTGCTATTACTGCTGAGTGGCCATACAAAAAACTCATGGCGCAACCGGTTTAGTGCAACAAAAGTGGTTCTAACGGTTGCAAAAAACAGCAACCCCAGCCAATAACCACTAACAGAATATAGAATTTCAGATTCTACGGCGAAACAAAAAGAACGTTCCCGCAAAAACCAGCAAGGTTGGCAGGCTCGCTCCAACTGCCGGATGAAAATGATAAACAATACTCATCTGTCCAAGCAAACGATTGGCGATAAAAAAACTTAACCCAATCAAAAAACCGATTAAAATCTGTTGACCAACACTGGTTCGTCTTAATGAACCAAGCACATACGGTATGGCCAGTAAAACCATTGCGGCAATCGTGAACGGCATGATTATTTTTGACCAAAATGCCAACTCATACTGTGCTGTTTCAAGCCCGTTGTCTTTCAAGTAACGGATGTAACTGCTTAATTTCCAGATAGATAATTTGTTCGGTTCAAACGTTACAATACTGACCAACTCCGGATCCAGCAGGGTTTTCCATTGCATTGTAGCAAGGCGGGTTACCTTGATTTGCTGAGAACTGATATCGGTTTTCTCAATGCCTTGTAGCTGCCAGTGCTCCCCATCATAATCCGCTGTTTTGGCATGTAACACCTGTTCCAGTTGATGCTTATCACTTAAACGATATAAATAGATATCAAACAATTTACCTTCATTATTTGCACGTTGTACATGAATATAAGTATTACCATCCCTTGCCCACAGTCCATATTGCGTGTTTAAACTGATGTCTTTTGACAAAGCTTTAACCTGTTGCAGTTTTGCATACTGCAATGCAGGGGGAGCAATGACTTCTCCCACAATAAAAGCAACGATCATCAGTACCACTGCCGTTTTCATAATCGCAGCGACAATCCTGTAAACCGACACACCGGCTGTACGGATCACGACCAACTCACTGCTATTCGCGAGTGCACCAAGCCCCAAAATAGAGCCCAATAGCGTCGCCAATGGAAAAAGTTCGTAAATCCGATCGGGTAACAGTAATAATGTGTATTTCACAGCCATTAACAAGGTGTAATCGGAGGAACCGATCTTATCCAGTTCACCCGCAAAACCGATAAGCAAAAACAAAGAACTGATAACGATAATCACCGTAATAACGCTCATAGCAACAGTCCGTCCAATGTATTGCTCCAGTATTTTCATGAAGAATACTCCGAACCTTGCTTTTGAAATAAATGCTTAAAACCGGTTTGCTTGAACAACATGAATAAAGCAATACTAATCATAACCACATGCACCCACCACAAACCTAGCAATGGCGATATTTCACCGTTGGTTAACCAGGCTCGAGCAACATTCAATAAATTGGTATAGGTAATATAAAGTAACAATGCGATAGCCAGTTTGGCATAACGTCCTTGCCGGGGAGACGTTTTACTCAGTGGCACCGCCAATAGAGTCAAGACAATACATAAAATAGCGGATGAAATACGTGACTGCAATTCAGCAATATTCCCCAGGTTCTCCGAATGAAGCAGGTCAATGGTGGGTGTTGATTTATGTTTATAACGAATGGTGCCTACATCCCGTTCTTTTATTCGCACACCATGCTCGGCAAATTTTATAATGGCATAGTTGTCTTTGCCAGCCTGCCCTTCATAACGGCTGCCATTACTGAGTACAATAAAACGGTCGCCTGTTTCCTTATCAACATATTGCCGTCCACTTTCGGATGAAATCACCGTTAACTTGCTGTCGATCCACTGCTGTACAAACAAGTTTTTAATCCGGGTTTTTTCTTTATTCGCTTCCTGCACATAAAGTACCCCTACCCCATCTTGTAATTCCTTAAATCGCCCAGGGACAATCCCTTTCACATCGGATTGTGCTTCAACTTCTGCATAAATCTGCTGTGCACGCACTTCGGCCCAGGGAGCAATAACCAGGGTGAGAGCGGCCTGCACCACTGCCATAAAAACGGCCAGCCCCAATACTGCACGCAAGACCCTGAATTTACCCATGCCACAGGCTGTCAACACCACCATTTCACTGTCTTTATACAAACGACTAAAGGCCAGCAAAATCCCCAGATAAAGTGACAATGGAAGAATAAAAACCAATGTTACCAGTATTTTTAGCCAAAGCATGGATAACAGTGTATCAACCGTTAATATACCTTCGACCACTTTTGCAAAAAGACTGGCTAACTGCCCACTGATGGCTATCATCAGCAGTATGACGGCAACAGCCAATAACGTTGTCAGCACTTCTTTTATTAAATAACGGTCTATAATCACAATATTTATTATTTGATGCTTTAAAATAAAGGCAAATCAGATTAAATTAGAATCTTAATAATACACCAGTTCACGCATTACTAGCAGCAATATTAGACACTAAGGAGTCATAATGGATATTCGTGTAAAAATCACACAAGCCACATCGCAAAAATCAGCCTGCCTTATCGTGGCCATCCATGAAAAACGCCAGCTCAGCCCATCGGCAAAAATAATTGACTCGCTGTGCAACCAGCGCATTAGCCAGTTGCTAAAAAAAGGGGATTTTGATGGCAAAGTGGGTCATACCCAACTACTGGATAACCCTCAGGGTATTGCTGCAGAACGCATTATGCTGGTAGGTTGTGGCAGCAAAAAAAAATTAAAC
>JALXDW010000030.1:2073-2714 GCA_027070385.1 Chromatiales bacterium | reverse complement strand
CCCTTTAATAACAAACCCGATGAAAAAGGTGAGGGCGAACAACAAAGTTCGCAGCAAGCGGATTCCCAAAAAAAGAAAAACCAGGGTGACAGTGATACAGGTGCAAAGGATTCGGAAAAAGCACCGCCAATAGAAAATGAACAGGCCGAACAGCATCAGGATAATCTGGAAACTAAACAGGAAAGTGATCGTGGAGCGCCACAACCCAAGCCATTAAATCATGACGAACGCGAAAACCTTAACGTGCAATGGAAACAGCGCATGGCTGGTGCAGCACAATCCGCGATGCAAGCGGGTAAACTCGGTGATGATATGGCACGGATGCTGGACTTTTTACTTCAGCCTGAATTACCCTGGCGTAATTTACTCGCGCAATACATGACCTCCATTGCACGTGATGATTATAGTTACACACGTCCAACTTCTCGGCGCGGTGATCCCGCTATTTTCCCGAGTTTACGCAGCACACAAATTAATATTGTTGTTGCTCTGGATACCAGTGGTTCCATTTCTGATTCTGAAATTGCTGAATTTGTATCTGAAATTGATGCGATAAAAAGTATTCTACGCGCACAAATTACTCTACATACCTGTGACTCGAGTTTGAATGAGAATGGTCCCTGGTTGTATGAAGCATGGGA
>JALXDW010000030.1:0-2063 GCA_027070385.1 Chromatiales bacterium | reverse complement strand
TTTTTGAGTGGGCGGGACAACAGGATTTATTACCAGACCTGCTAGTGTATTTTACTGATGCGGAGGGAGAATTTCCCGACCATGAGCCTGACTTTCCGGTAATATGGTTGGTAAAGGGGAAACAGAAAGTTCCTTTTGGGCAACGTATACAATTGAATTAATGACATAAATATACAAACAACGAAGGACATAACGAACGGTACTGATTGATTTGTTCTTGCTTGCCTATGCTTGCAAAAAGTTCATGTGTGTTTTTCGTATTTTTCATCCTTCCTGAGTAAAGATAGACAGGTTAACAATGGAATTATCAGCAGAAGACAGTTTAAGAATGAATGTGTTGCTGACACAGCAATTACAGGCTATTCGTATTGATGAATCAAAAATGATTGTTTATGGTTTATCCGAGCGTGGAGAGGCGAAGGTTGTACTTAATCCAAATTGCCGGGATGAACAGTATGTTAAGCTGGTTAAGGAATTTATATCATCACAAGTACTTGGTTCACCTGGAGGTTATCCGATTTACTTGCGTCGCTGGACACGAATGGGGCAAGCAAAACATGACAGTCTGGAACGATTGTTACAGCTGGGTGAAACGGAAGCGGTTATTGCTGTTGTTCATGCAGAAAGTTTAACCGACGAACTGGCACGTCGGGCCTGGTGGGTGATGCAAACCTCTGCTAATGCGCGTTGCATGTTGGAGCGTGATCTTGTTGCTAACGGTAAAATGGGGCCCATCCTTGCTGAATTTTTAGTTGAATTTTTACCTTTTGAAGAAGAACCGAAAGCCATGCTTGATTCGGTTCGCCTGGTATTAAAGCCGAACCTTATTTCAGAAGAAACAAAACAAGCCTTATGGAAAAGAGGGCAACGTAAAAATGCTTTTCTGGCCGGTTTTATGCGAGCTTTACCCGATAACTTGCCTGTCGAGGTTGCCGCACATACTGCTTATAAAGATTATGCCAAAATATTGGAAGGCATGAGAAATAACATCTTTGCAGAACAGTTATTACGTTGTTTAAGCTCACACGGTCAAGCCTTTTTTAAAACAGCACTGACAGTGATTAAAAAACCGGGAAATCAGGATGTGGCCATTGAACTGCTGATAGCGATTGCCGATTATTTTAAAATGATAAAACCGGCCGATTTTATACCAAGTAATCAATTCGATGTCCTGCCTGCAAAAGCAAAAAATTATCTCACCGAGGGGAAATGTGGTTATACTGAAGCGATAAGTGAGGTTATAACTGCATTGCCCGAGGCTAAAGATTTGCTAGAATCCATGTTGGTATTAGCACAATTGGACATTCATTTAGTGAATCCGATTTTTGCACGTACCGACTCAATGGGGACGGTGATGCGTAAAAAACTGGCGCCTGTTTTTGACCCTGTTTCTGAATATGTTTCAAAGTTTGTTAACTAAATAGGATTTTCTGTGGAATTTAGTCATGTTGCGGCAACACTGGATTTAAAAATATCACAGCAAGATCTGGAAAAACACTTGCCGGCTTCTCCTTTTGTGGTTGGTGAAGAAATTGCTGAACAGGCAATGTTATATGAAGAGAAAAATCATTTAGGCTATTACCCGGCTGTTGATTTTTTAAAACAGCAAAAAGCCATTGATGATGATCTGGTCAATGCCATTGAAAACATCGCCTGGTTAGTCAGTAATTTAATACGCGAAGAAATAATACGCCGGTTACGCCCGGCATTTTCAATGGTTCAATTTGAAAATATTCAGTTACATGCGTTAAAAATGCCGAGCGTTCGTCCACATAAAAATAATACCCGTCATGATTTGGCTCTACATTATACACCTGACCATGCACATGTAAGCTTAATCACAACATCCATAAAGCATTATACTGATGCAGTCACTGCAGAACGAATGACCAAAAATCTGATTCATCGATGGTTGAATGACCATGTAGAAGCATTAGAAATAACCAGTGTCAATACTCTTGATAATTAAAGGTAAATGATGAATAAAGTTGTTATGTATTGCACCCGTAGTTGCCAGTATTGTCATAAGGCCGAAAACCTTTTAAAAAAGAAGGGGGCAGACA
>JALXDW010000029.1 GCA_027070385.1 Chromatiales bacterium | reverse complement strand
GTATAAAGGCCATTAGAAATGCCCGACACACCTGAGCAAGATCCATATTTTGATTGTCTGCCTGTTAACAAGCAACCGTCCATTCGTGTATTGGCCATGCCAGCTGATACCAATTCGGCCGGAGATATTTTTGGTGGCTGGTTAATGTCACAAATTGATATTGCCGGAAGTATTCTGGGACACCGAGTAACAAATGGCCGAGTTGTGACCGTTGCGGTTAATGACTTCCAATTTATCAAGCCCGTTTATGTAGGTGATTTGGTAAGTATTTTTACTGATGTCAATCGCATTGGTAATACCTCACTTGAGGTTGCTATCGTGGCTTATGCAGAACGAAAACGTAAGGTAGAAGAATGCACACGAGTTGCCTCTGCCCGCTTTACCTATGTTGCATTGGACAAGCATCGAAAACCACGGCAGATAGAACGTGATTAATCAACTGTATTTTCAAGCCAGGTCTTTTACTGAGTTTTTCCTGGCTTCTCCCCCTGTTTCAAAAACAAGCGATAAAAATTATCCGTTGTTTTCTCTGCAATATGCTCATAACTTTCATTACGAAGTTCAGCAATATACTCTGCAACATTTTTAACATAAGCCGGTTGATTGGATTTACCCCGATACGGTACCGGAGCCAGATAAGGCGAATCTGTTTCTACCAGCATTTTATCCAATGGCACCTTTTTGGCTACATCCTTTAATGCCAATGCATTTTTAAAAGTGACAATGCCCGAAAATGAAATATAAAACCCCAAATCCAGTGCGCGCTGTGCGGTTTCCCAATCTTCTGCAAAACAATGCATCACACCACCTGCCTGCTCTGCATGTTCTGTTTGCATAATTTTCAGCGTGTCCTCGGTGGCTTCGCGCATATGAATAATAAGTGGCTTCTTTGTTTGTTTAGATGCTTCAATATGATTTTTAAAGCGTGTACGCTGCCATTCAAGATCGTCCCCGGTTGTTCTGAAATAATCCAGCCCGGTCTCTCCAATTGCAATTATTTTTTCGTTATCCGCAAGTACAACCAGTTCATCGACACTCGGATCCTGGCCATCTGTTTCATTCGGATGAACTCCCACCGAAGCATAAATGTCGGCATGTGCTTCGGCAATACCAAGTACGTCAGTAAAATGTTCAAGGTCAATGCATACATTTAACATCGCTTTCACATCATGTTGACGTGCTTTTTCGAGAGCATTACTAATATCATTATTGAAGGGTTTTAAATCAAGGCGATCCAGGTGACAATGCGAATCAATCAGTTGTGCTGACATATAAAACTACTTTTATTAAATGTGTGGTGAATGGATATATAAACAGAAAATTACATGGTATGTGTTTGGCGGTCTGATTTTAATGCCCCAGCCAGATAGGTTTCAATTTTGGTTCGTGCGCCACCGCCATCCTGTTCGCTAAATTGTACACCTATACCAGCAGCTCGGTTACCTGCAGCGCCTTTTGGTGTTACCCAGACAATTTTACCAGCGACAGGCAATTTTTCGGTATCCTCCATTAAGGATAGCAACATAAAAACTTCGTCACCCAATTTATATTGTTTATTGGTTGGAATGAACAAACCACCGTGTTTGATAAAAGGCATGTACGCAGCATAAAGTGCGCTCTTGTCTTTTATTGTTAAAGAGAGGATACCTTGTCGACCTGCTGCGGGTTTTATTGCCATTGTCCAACCTTCTTTTATTTACGTTGAGCTATCAGGCTCCATTGAATTAAAAGACTTTCCAAATGTAACTGTTTATTTAAAGAAGTATGCTCAAATTTTAAAATTTCAATGACTTTGTCATACATAACAAATAATCGCCTCAATGGTATCGTATTTGCTAATGTTTGTAATACCGTATTGTCATTATAATAAAATAATGTGCGGCTATTGTCATCCAATCGCCCTTTATTATCATAATTGACTGAATAATACCGGATCATGTCCACAAGCCATGTATATACCAGCCTTATCGGTAGATTTCCGGGTTGCTTTAGCCATTTTTCAGCAACAGCCGGTGCTGACACTTCGCCAGAAGCCAGTTTTTGCCAGTCATTCAGCAAGTCCTCACAATGACCAAGGATAGATGAATCAAGGTAAAACAAGGCATTAAGTGGGGTATTTTCAGTAAGTGAAAGAGCCAAATCCACATCATTTTGTGAAAAAGTTCCCTTCTGACTCAACCAGTGTTGCATGATCGGGATATTGGAAACCGTCACAGGAAAATGCTGACAACGGCTGCGAATCGTTGCCGGCAAGGTATGGGGTTTTGAACTAACAAGGATAATAATGGTATTTTCCGGTGGTTCTTCCAGTGTTTTTAGTAAACTGTTCGCAGCATTGATGTTCATTGCTTCTGCCGGATTCACTACAATCACTCGCCGACTCGCGCGAGACTGGGTCAAAGCAAGGAATTCAACCAGTGCCCTGATCTGTCCCACCTTAATGGCTTTTCCTTCTTCTTCCGGTGCAATTAACATAAAATCAGGATGCGTGTTTGCTGCAAATAACTCACAGGCTGCACACTGCCCACAGGCTTGCGTCTTAATATCTAAAGCCTTTGAATTCGACAATGTTTCGCACAATAATGCTTTCGTCCAGAACAAAGCCAGTTCAAATTTACCCAACCCGGCATTACCGCTGAGTAATAATGCGTGAGGGATCTGCCGAGTATTCTGATACTGAAGTAATTTCTGCCAGTTTGATGTTAGCCACGGGTAT
>JALXDW010000028.1 GCA_027070385.1 Chromatiales bacterium | reverse complement strand
ATCTGCACTTCCTCAGCAAAAACCGGTTGCTGCAGGTGGCGTAACGGCTTTTACCATTCCGGCGGTTCCCGATAAACCGGATGCATCAGATAGAACCCTGGTCGACAGGATCAGAGTTTTGTGGCCCACTGTTCGTGGGGCAACGGCTTATAAAGTTGTGCGCTGTACAGGGACAAACATTAATACCTGTGGCACGCCAGTGGATGTCAAACGGCCACCATTCGATGATCGTGGTCTGAGTTATAAGCGAGTGTATTATTACCGAGTAAAGGCATGTAATCGAAACGGTGCTACATGCAGTGACTATAGTGCACCAGATGCGGGGCAACGTAAAAAACGACCTCGACCTATGCGACCAGGCAAACCGGATGCCTCCGATGGTACTTCATCGTCCGGTGTTATCGTTAAAATGTTCCCTGTTCGCGGCAGTCATAGTTATTATTTGAAGGTATGTTCAACGGAATTGTTATCGAGTTGTAACAGGAGAACCTATCTTGATACTTATCCGTTCAATACAAGGGGTAGTATGTCGCCTTTTACCCATACAGTGACTGCTAACATCGCCCCGGTAGGGAAAACACATTATTTTCGGGTTATAGCTTGTAATGAAGGTGGCTGTAGTGAGCCAAGTCCGGCCGATCCTGGCTGGATCGCATCAACAAATCCGTCATCACAGCGTTTGCCGACAATAACGACGGCACGCAATAACATCCCTCGTGTTACGGTACCTGTAAAACGTAAATTTACGATTGATACAATCCGTTTTAATGTTCCTTTGTATGTTACAGATATTCACCCTGATATTGAGTTTGTGGTGCCATTATGCCGTATTTTTAATAGTCGCTCTGTTATGTCAAACGCAAACGAGGTAGGGATCAAATATACAAATGTCCCCGTAACAAGAAAAAATCGGAAAACAGGGCAGGTAATAAAACAGGTTATTCTGGATTTGAAACGCCCGGCAAATATACACAACGGCAAGCGACTGGAACAGGCTGTTTCTTACAGTTGTACCTTGTACATTCGTCGTAAAGGAAGTAGCAGTTTACTGGTTTATTCTGCTTCCAGTCATGATCCCCGTACCCGGGCAAAAACAACTCCTGTTAATGTTGTTACAGGAAGCATCAATCAACCGCGTGTTGTCAGAGTGGGACAAACAACAATTAATCTTCGTACGGCCAAGTTAAAAGCACAAGGCAATCCGTAGTGCCGTAGTGAAATTTCTATAGCAAGTTGAGGCTGATTATTTTAAGCGAAATTGTATTGTTGTGAGTTATTAATGATGCAGTTGGCTATATCGAAGTAATCGATTACAGCGTATTTCTGGGATAATCAGGTTTACGCTTTTACGGTCAATAATGCATTAAAATTTCATGGATAAGTTGTATTTTTCCGATTTGCCGATAACGGTATCGCTATTTTCTGTTATTCTATATATTTACATGGGCAACATGGAGTAATTGAATGAGTGAATATCTACCGGGTTTAGCGGGTGTGCCTGCGACCAAATCAAATATTTCGGATATTGATGGTGAGAAAGGTATTCTTGCTTATCGTGGCTATCCTATTGAGGAACTGGCCAAAAATAGCAGTTTTGAAGAAACCACATTGCTTTTGCTTGACGGACGCTTGCCTACGCACTCTGAACTTGAAGAGTTTAAACAACAATTAATTGATAACCGTGATATTAAATTCCATACCCGAGGTTTGATGAAAAACCTGCCCGCGGGTGGTCACCCCATGGAAATGCTGCAAACAGTTGTGGCCAGTTTAAGTATGTTTTATCCCGGCTCGGAATGTTTAACCGGTGGTTCACAGTGTGATGATTTGAATTATATACACAATACCACGGTGAAAATCATTTCACGTTTACCCGCGATAGTGGCGATGTGGGAGCATATTCGCAATGGTTACGACCCCGTCAAGCAACGCCCTGATTTGCCTTACGCAGAAAACTTCTTATACATGCTTACCGGTAAAGATCCGGATCCATTATTGGCCAAAATTATGGATGTTTGTTTGATTTTACATGCCGAACATACCATTAATGCATCTACCTTTGCGGTGTTGGTTAATGCGTCTACGTTGGCTAACCCGTACAGTGTTATTGCAGCGGCTATCGGTGCCTTGTCCGGGCCGTTACACGGTGGGGCAAACCAGCGCGTTGTTGAAATGCTGGATGAAATTGGTTCGGCCGATAAAGCCGAAGAATACATCGATAACAAGTTAAAGAACAAAGATGTTATCTGGGGAATGGGCCACCGCGAATATAAAACCAAGGATCCGCGTGCAACAATTTTACAGGGACTGGTTGCCGAGCTTATGGAATCACGTGGTGGTGATATCAGCCCGGCGTTTGAAATTGCCAAGGTGGTAGAAGAAGTTTGCGAAGACAGGCTGGCTAAAAAGGGCGTGTATGCCAACGTCGATTTTTATTCAGGCATTCTTTACAGCGAAATGGGCATACCGTCTGACCAGTTTACCACTATCTTTGCTATTGCCCGTTCAGCAGGCTGGTTAGCCCACTGGCGTGAACAGCTTGGTGATAACCGTATCTTCCGTCCTACCCAGGTGTATACCGGTGAGCCCATTCGTCATTACGTGGATATTAGTAAGCGCTAGGTTTTCGTTGCGGGGAAATTTAAATTTTCTCTGATGTGTTATTGCGAACGCAGTGAAGTAATCTGTTTGTAATGTGTAAAGAGTCAATAAGCCAC
>JALXDW010000027.1 GCA_027070385.1 Chromatiales bacterium | reverse complement strand
TTATTACCACAGTCATTTTTACCGGCCTTCACGATACCAGCACATTTTTCAAAGCCTTTTTTAGCAGCAACCGCTTCACCCGCACCGGCAAATAACCCCATTGCCATCACACTGGCAATCGCACCACTGGCAATCGCACCACTGGCAATCAATGTACTGCCTTTACTATTCACTTGTTTTGCTTGAATCTTACTCATAAATTTTTCTCCATAAAATGAAACAGCGATAATGCTGTTACTCAAGAAGACCGGGGGAATCATTAAATCCTTACAATTAATTTTAATTGTAAGGATCTCGCTGTCATCCAGGTCTACAATGATATGATGGATAACAAGCAACAGACCTTTGAGAAGCTGGTTCATGCCTATTCTGCTGAGCTTTATCGTTTTGCATTCTGGCAATGTAAAAGCAAGGAACTGGCGGAAGATATGCTACAGGAATGCTTTGCAAGGGCATGGAAAGCACTGCATAAACTTGCCGACGAAAAAGCAGCCCGTGCATGGTTGTATACTATTTTAAGGCGGGAAATTGCACGCCATTTTGGACGTAACAAAATCGACAGTATATCACTGGATGAACAGGATTTTGATTTACTCGGTGCACACTATGACTGTCGTGTTCCCGATGATATTAACCTGCGCCAGGCTCTGGATAAATTACCACTGGATTATAGCGAGGCCTTAATGTTACAGGTACTTGGTGGCTATTCCTGTGAAGAAATTGCTGTTATCTCAAATACCAAAACAGGCACTATTATGACGCGGGTCTTTCGTGCCCGACAGAAATTACGCCAGTTACTAACAAACGAAATAAAACCTGCTGCAAAATCGCAGTAATGATTGACAGGCACAGAAAATGAATTGCATAGATGTACATCGCAAACTGACCACCGAACCCGATAACAGAGATGAGGCTGTCAATGCTCATCTGCAACAATGCCAAAGTTGTAACCGCTTTGCCCAATCACTTGAACAGTTTGATCACACACTACACGATGCGGCGAATATTAAGGTACCTGAAGGACTCGCAGAACGCATTCTGTTAAAACACAGTTTTCAACAGCAACGTCAGCAACGGACAACTCGCCTGAAACTTTATGCCATCGCAGCGAGCATCGTAGTTGTTTTGGGCATTAGCTTTCACTTTAATCATCCGTTAACTTCATTAGAAGAGGTCACGATTAATCATGTTGCTAATGAAATTGATCATTTAAATGAACATCGGAATGTGCAGCTTGCCAAACTAAATACCGTATTGCAGCCATTTAATATCAAGCTCAACAAATCCATTGGCCAGGTAAGTTATGCAGGTAGCTGTCCCATCCGTAACTCACGCGGTGTACACATTGTTCTGCAGGGTGAAAATGAAACCGCAACGGTGTTGCTGATGCCCGGCGAACATGTCACTACCCGTACTACGCTAATCAAGGGTGACTTTAAGTCTGTGATTATCCCTGTAAAAAATGGCAGTATTGCCATCATTACCCGTAAAAACAGCCAGGAAGAGCTTGAAAAACACATTGAACAAAGTCTGTATCAGGCTATCCAGTATATTTAACCGAATTTATGGGGTTTATATGCGCCAGATCATAAAAATCTGACTAAATTAACCTGGCTTGCATATTAGAATTTGCTTATTGAGCCTATAATAAGGCATATTGTAATGAGTCAATACGAGTATACTCTGCCTCTTATGCCAAAATCAGCCACACTTATCGACCCACACGGTCGACAAATTAAATATATCCGCGTCTCGGTAACCGATCGTTGCGACTTGCGCTGCAACTACTGTATGCCAAAAGGATTTAACGACTTCCAGGAACCTGAAGACTGGCTAAACTTTGACGAAACAACACGTATTATTGCTGCATTTGCACGCTTAGGTGCAACCCAGGTTCGCCTGACGGGTGGCGAACCGCTTGTTCGACAGCACTTCCCACAGTTGGTAAAACAAATCACCGCTATTCCTGAGCTTACCGATCTTTCCCTTAGTACCAATGCCACGCGACTTGCCAAACAGGCAGCCGACTTAAAACAAGCCGGTATTGAACGTATTAACGTGAGCCTGGATACCTTAAATCCGGATAAATTTAAACAAATTACCCAGGGTAAATTACAAAAAGTACTCGACGGTTTACAAGCTGCTCGACTGGCAGGCATTCAACCCATCAAAATCAACATGGTTGTGATGAAGGGAGTGAATGATAATGAAGTGCCCGATATGGTGAACTACTGTATTGAAAACAATTTTACCTTACGCTTTATTGAAACCATGCCGATGGGAGATACCGGCCGGGAAGCGACTAACCAATATCTCAGCTTACAGGTTGTTCGCCAGCAACTTGAAAAACAGTTTGAACTGATCCCCACCCAAATGAAAGGGGGTGGCCCGGCACGCTATTACCACATAGCCAATACGAATGTGAACATTGGTTTTATTACCCCTATATCACAACATTTTTGTGAAACCTGTAACCGGGTACGTTTAACCGTTGATGGCACTTTACACCTTTGCCTGGGTCAGGAACATAGTTACCCGTTACGAGAGTTACTGCGTGAAGGGATAAGCGATACCGAACTGGAACAACATATTATAAAAGCAATCGCTTTAAAACCGGAGAACCATGAATTTTCTGACAACCCGACAAAACTTGTCCGCTTTATGTCACAAACAGGTGGTTAATAATCTGTTTAAGCGTTATCACAAAATATTCACTTATGTCCTTACAC
>JALXDW010000026.1 GCA_027070385.1 Chromatiales bacterium | reverse complement strand
TCCTTGTTCTCCGAATTATTGCCGATTGACTGAAGTATTTAAAAGGAAAGGTCGGTTATTTCTTGATTAAGTTATTTTTTGCTTCAATCCATTGCGCCATGTATTGTGTACTTTTCATGCTGTGGTGGCGCAGCATGGAACCTGTAAAATTATTCAGACGGTGTTGCTGTAAATTATTTTGAATGAATATTATTTTATCCCGAAATGTCTTTGAATGTTCGACTTTGTTATACAGGGTATTAATCAGTTTGATTCCTCTTTTTTGTGACCTTGTGAATTTTGCTTCGTTCTTATAAAGCTCAACTGCAGCATCCGCAAAATCTGTCGGCTTATCTGTAATAAAGCCATTCCATTGCAACCCGGTATGCATTCCTTCAGCTCCTGTCTTTGTCGTCACACTGGGGGTGCCAGATTGCATGGCATCAATCAGTTTTCCTTTCAGTCCGGCACCAAAGCGTAATGGGGCCAGGCATACACGGGCTTGTTGCATAACTGCTATCGCATTATCTGCCCAACCACGGATTAAAAAGTTTTCTTTTGGTTGGTGTAACTGTGTTGCTTTTGGTGGCGGATAGGCTCCATAAATATGTAATTCTGCCTGGGGTAGCTGTTTGTGAATAAGTGGCCATAGCGTTTGTTTTAGATACAGTACGGCATCCCAGTTAGGTGCATGACGAAAATTTCCAATAGAGATAAAATGTTGGCGTTGATGGTAGTCTGGCCAGTTATATGTCTGTTCGTCCGTCAAAGGGTCCAGCATAAAAGGGAGGTACAGTAGCAGTGCAGGGTCAATTTTAAATTCTTCCACTAATATTTTTACTTCATGGTTGGAAATTAATATTGATAAATCACAACGCAAAATACTGGCAATTTCTCGTTGTGCGATGTCATTAAACAGGTCTTGTCTGGTTAAAGGTTGGTTTTGTTTCAGTGCTTTATGGCGTGCTTCACGCAAACAATGCAGGTCAACGGTTTCCAGTAATCTGAGTGCATTCGGGCAGAATTTTTCAACTCGCCAGCCAAATTGTTCTTCCATTATAAACCGGTCGAACAGTACTATGTCGGGGTTAAGTGTGCTGATAAAAGAATCAAAACATGTGCTGTTTATCTTTATGTTTTCCTTTTTTACACCGAGTGATTCAAATGCAAAGCGATGTTGACTTTCTGCGGCCGGGCTGGAAAAGGTGACTTCCCAGTTCTGGGCAATGAAAAAATCAATTAACTGTAACATGCGGCTGCCTGCCGCTGATGAATCAGGTTCTGGCCATACATAGCCAATGATTAAAACGCTTGTCATTATATTTTTTTCTTTAATTATAGCCGGGTGTCCTTGACCGTTTATGGTTGACTAAAAATTATTCTGCTGATTACTCATGTATTTTTATTGTGGCTGATAGTTGGATGATTTTCTGTATACAGCTGTATTTGTAAAAATATTGCTACATTTTCTCTCAGGCGGTTATTTCCATCAGTAAATCCGTAATCTTGAGGGCATGATCACACATACAGACTGAAAAATAAAATGAACCTTGGATATATTTCCGGTCTAAAATTCATGGCTCAAAAATCTACGCTTCGATTTCAATATATTTTACTGTTATTCAGTATGGGATTGTTGTCTGCATCATGTAGTATCGACTTAAAACGTCATTTTAGTGCTACTGAATCTCAAATGCGTCAGGATTGGCCCAGTACTGATTTTTCAAAGCGTAATATTAAGCTGGACGAATTGATTTATCAGGCGTTACCCAAAGATGCTATTCCCGCTATTGATAGCCCTGTTTTTAAGTCGGTGACTGACATTGGTTGGATTGAAGAAAAAGAGCCGGTTATTGTTCTGGAGCAGGGTGACGTTGTTAGGGCTTATCCACTGCAAATTATGATTCATCATGAAATTGTGAATGATGTGATTAATGGTATTCCGGTTGCTGTGACTTTCTGTCCGTTATGTAATGCTTCAATCGTTTATGTGCGTAAGTTAAATAGTATTACATTGGATTTTGGTGTTAGTGGCTCATTGCGCAAAAGTGATTTGGTAATGTATGACCGGCAAACACAAAGTTGGTGGCAGCAATTTACTGGTAAAGGAATATTGGGGCAGTACACGGATGTTCAATTACAAACATTACCATCGAGGGTGATTGCCTACGCTGATTTTGTAGCGGCTTATCCGCGTGGCAAAGTACTGTCACGTGAAACCGGATACAATAAGCAATACGGTGAAAATCCATTCCGTGGTTATGATGATATTGATCAATCCCCCTTTTTATATTTTGATCCACATGATTCTCGTTTGTCACCAATGATGCGTGTGCTGGCAATAAGCAGGAAGGGGAAACATCGTATTTATCCTTTATCCAGCTTAAAAAACAAACCGATCATTAACGATATTTTCAATGGTCTAGCACTGGTTGTATTCAGTAAAAAAGGGATGTTATCTGTTGTGGATGAGCAATGGATAGAAGATTCCCGGCATATTGCGGCCGCAGTTGCTTATGATCGTCGTTATCAAAATAAAGTATTAACCTTCAGACTTGTAAAGGGAAAAATTCTGGATGAACAAACACTCAGTGAATGGAATATTCTCGGTCATGCCCTTAGCGGGCCATTGAAAGGGGCAAAACTCGAGCCTGTTGATCGGGGAGTGCATTTTTCTTTTGCCTGGCTTGCCTTTCAGCCCCACTCAGATATTTATTCAATTAAGAAATAAATAATGAATCCAATTTTATAACT
>JALXDW010000025.1 GCA_027070385.1 Chromatiales bacterium | reverse complement strand
AACCGGCAATTTTACCGGCATCTTTTGTTGCCTGACGCTGTGAGTCGTTAAAGTAGGCAGGAACAGTAATAACGGCTTCGGTTACTTCTTCACCCAGATAATCTTCGGCTGTTTTTTTCATTTTCTGCAAAATACGAGCAGACACTTCTGGTGGTGCCATTTTCTTACCGGCAGCTTCAACCCATGCATCACCGTTATCAGCCTTGATAATTTTATAAGGCACCATTGAAATATCTTTTTGTACTTCTTCATCTTCAAAACGACGACCAATTAAACGCTTGACCGCAAAAAGAGTGTTTTCAGGATTAGTGACAGCCTGACGTTTTGCTGGTTGCCCAACAATTACTTCATCACCCGTGAAGGCAACGATAGAAGGTGTCGTACGATCCCCTTCCGCATTTTCAATCACTTTTGGGGTACCGCCTTCCATTACCGCCACACATGAGTTTGTTGTACCTAAATCAATACCAATTATTTTTCCCATTGCTATTTATCTCCACAAAATACTTTAATAATTTACTTAAATTTTAACCTGTTTATTTAATAGGGGCTTTTTTCCCTACATCAAGTGCTGATTATGACTTTTCATCAACTTTTTCGTCTTTATTTGCAGGGGCTTTAGAAACCACTACCATTGCAGGACGAATCAGTCTTTCATTTAAGGTATAACCTTTTTGCATGACATCGAGTACCGTGTTGGGGTCTTTTTCTGCATGTTCAATCATGGTCATGGCCTGATGGTACTCCGGATCAAATTCTTCATCGATAGGATGTACTGCGCTAATACCAAACTTGTCAAATGCTGCGGCCAGTAATTTGATGGTTAGCTCCGTACCTTCACGCACTTTTTCAATATCTGCGTCTTCGGCACTGGCTGCTGCTAATCCCAATTCCAGACTATCAATCACCGGAAGCAATTCAGTCGCAAACTTTTCCATACCGTATTTATGGGCATTTTCCAGTTCACGCTCACTACGACGACGAATATTTTCCATCTCGGCATGGGCACGTAACAGTTTATCCTGGGTTTCTTTTTGAGCAGCTTCGGCTTCGGCCAAACGTTTTTTGAGTTCAGCAACATCCAGCTCATCCGTTGCAGCATTATCTTGCTGTTGTTGCACTTCTTCTGAAGTGGTGTTTTCTGTATCTGTCATCACGTCTCCAAATACTTATATTCTGGTTTAAGTTTAAAATCTTGAATTTCTGTAAGGCTATATGGGGGCAATTATTCAGAGGTCAAGACCGAACCCAATAATTTTGCAGTGACATCGACAATAGGAATAACCTTGTCATAAGCCATACGGGTTGGGCCGATAACCCCTAACACCCCGACAATCTGATCATCGACCTGATAAGGGGATGTGACCACCGAGCATTCACCAAAAGCCGAATAACCGGATTCCTCCCCAATAAAAATCTGCATCCCGTCAGCATGAATGGAGTTATCCAACAGATGTAATACGTCCTGTTTGGTGTTAAAAGCTTCAAATAACTGGCGTAATTTGTCCACATCGGCCATTTCGTTGTATTGCATCAGATTGGTTTCACCTGCAAGAATAAAATCGGCATCCTTGTTTTTATCGATAACCTGATCGGCCATCTCGACCGCTGTTTGCATAATACGGTGCATATCTTCACGCACTTCCTGCATACTTTTATATAGGCTACTACGGATATTGGATAACTCATGCCCGGCATATTCCTGATTCAGGAAATTCGCAGTTTGCTGCAATTCGATGGAGGAGTATTCACGTTGGGTATTGATAACTTTATTAATGACCTCATCATTATTCACCACCATGATCACCAATATGCTATTGGTGGATAAGATAAGAAACTCGATATGTTTCAATATGACTTTGTCATGCCGGGGTAACATCACGACACCAGCCATTTTAGTGACTGCGGATAACATACCCGATGCTTTCTCTATTAGATGTTCAGCTGAGGCTTCCTTTGCCTGAGACTCAAGCTGGGCCTGGAAAGCTGCAACCTGTGTATCAGCTAATGGCTCAATGGTAAGCAGGGTATCAATAAACAAGCGATAGCCTTGCACGGTGGGTATTCGCCCTGCCGAGGTATGTGGAGAGGTAATCAAGCCCAAATCTTCCAGGTCAGACATCACGTTACGCACCGTTGCCGGACTGAGCTTAATGCCACTGTCTTTGGCCAACACCCGTGAGCCCACCGGCTGGCCATCTGCGATATAGCGTTCAACCAGCGATTTTAATAAATATTGTGCGCGTTCAGAGAGAACAGACTCAGGAAAATCGGGTGATTCAGACATAAAACAGGATTCCTAATCGTTACAACAACCAATAAAACAGCCTTGGGATTTATTTTAGCACTCGATTGGCGACAGTGCTAATAAGAATAATAAATAAAAACCATGATTTAGCCGCTTGATCAGCAAACGCCACTGCAAACACAAATAGATCTGTAGCCTATAGCCCATGCTCCGGCTCTATGATAACGTTCGGGGTTATGAAAAATGAGTTCAACAAAATAAGTTTAATCGGCAAATACGGTGATCCTGGTGTAGAAGTGACCTTGCTCAGCCTGTACCACTTTTTGCTGAAACGCGGTTGTGAAGTGGTTATTGATAAAGACACAGCCGATACTTTAAAAGATAAAAATATAAAAACTGCACCGTTGAATGAAATTGGTAAAACCTCAGACCTGGTGATCACCGTTGGTGGTGATGGTACCCTGTTAAATGCTGTTCGCAACCTCATTGATCACCAATGCCCGATTTTAGGCATTAACCTGGGACGCTTAGGCTTTTTAGTGGATGTATCCCCCTATGAAATGACCCAGCGTATGGGCGAAATTCTTGACGGTAAATTTGAAGAAGAACATCGCATTATGCTCACTGCCCGTATCGAACATGCCGATGGCAGCTTTACCGAATCGGACGCTTTTAACGATGTGGTGGTACACAAATGGGAAATGGCACGCATGATCGAGACCGAAACCTATATCAACGGTCGCTGGCTTAATAGTATGCGTTCCGATGGGTTGATTGTTTCAAGCCCAACCGGCTCAACCGCCTACGCGTTATCCGGTGGCGGCCCCATTCTTGAGCCGGACATGGATGCCATGATCCTGGTACCCATTTGCCCGCACAGTATGAGTTATCGCCCGATAGTGATTGATGGTGACAGTGAAATTGAAATCATCGTACGAGAAGCCGCAAATACAAAAGTACAGATCAGCTGCGATGGACAAATAAACCTGCCCATTAATAATGGTGACAAAATTCATATTTTCAAAAAGAAAGCCATTGTAAGAATTATCCACCCATGTAAACACGACTATTTTGAAATTTTACGTGCAAAATTACACTGGGGTGAAAACCTGTAACATTAATATAAATCTGAAACCATGCTTACTTATATACACATTTGGAACTTTGCCGTTGTCGAAAAACTCGACATTGAATTCAATGAAGGCCTAACGATTGTCACCGGTGAAACCGGTGCAGGTAAGTCCATTATGCTCGATGCACTGGGGCTGGCATTAGGTGACCGTGCCGACAGTTCAATTATTCGGCATGGTTGCGATAAAGCAGAAATCAGCGTGAGTTTCAGCACGGCCGATACCCCGGATGCAGAAAACTGGCTGGTTGAACATGAAATGAACAGCGAAAATGAATGTATTATTCGCCGTTCAATCAATGCCAATGGCTCATCAAAAGCCTTTATAAATGGTATCCCAAGCCCGATTAAATTGCTCCGCGAACTCGGTGAAAAGCTGGTGGATCTGCATGGACAACATGAACACCAGTCATTATTAAAAGCCGAATTACAACGTACCCTGCTGGACGACTACGCAAAAAACCAGCAGCGATTGGACAAGGTCCGGCAAGCCTATAAAACCTGGCAGCAGCTGAATAATGAATATCAGCGTTTAACCCAGGCCAGCAAAGATCGCACTGCTCAGCTCGATTTGCTGCGTTACCAGGTCGAAGAACTGGAAACACTTAATTTACAGGAAGGTGAAATTAAAGACATTGAGGTTGAACACAAACGTCTGGCCAATGCCAACCAGCTTCTAAGTAGTAGTGACTCTGTGTTACGTAGCTTGATGGATGATGAAAATATCAATATCAATCAGCTTTTGAACAAGTCTATCGCTGAACTCGATACCTTGAATAAACTGGACCAAGCCATTAAACCTGCCAGTGAATTACTCAATAACGCGCTTATTAATATAGAAGAAGCCACCAGTGAATTACGTCACTATACGTCTTCGCTGGAAATCGATCCACAACGGCTGGAATTACTGGAACAACGTTTAGCGGATATTCAAAGTTTATCGCGTAAGCATAATATCAACAGCGAACTATTACATACTTTGTTACCCACACTCGCTAAAGAACTGGATGCATTGGAAAATGCCGATGTTCGCCTCGGTAACCTTGAAGCCGAAATTCAGCAAGCAGCCGATACTTATCTGGCCGCAGCCAATGAACTGAGTAAGAAGCGACAAACCGCTGCTAAAAAACTGTCCAAACTTGTTACTGCAAGTATGCAAACGTTAGGTATGGAAGGCGGTCGGTTTGAAGTAAGCTGCCAGGCAACAACCGATAGCCCCTATTCCGCATTGGGGTTAGACACGATTGAATTTTTAGTCAGTGCAAATCCGGGACAATCGCTTAAACCGCTAGCAAAAGTGGCCTCCGGTGGTG
This sequence comes from Chromatiales bacterium, assembly GCA_027070385.1. Taxonomy (GTDB): domain Bacteria; phylum Pseudomonadota; class Gammaproteobacteria; order UBA6429; family Thiohalophilaceae; genus SZUA-37. Next base: position 4,446 of record JALXDW010000025.1, on the reverse strand, counting down.
AACTATCACGCATCAGCTTGGCCATTCAGGTAATTGCTGCAAAAGACACCCGGATTCCAACACTCGTGTTCGACGAAGTGGACGTAGGCATTGGTGGCCGTGTAGCAGAAATAGTGGGGCTGGAACTGCGCACATTGTCCGAACATCGTCAGGTATTGTGTGTCACTCACTTACCCCAGGTTGCCGCGCTCGGACATCACCACTTACTGGTCAACAAAACATCCAATAAAAAGGTAACGACCACCCAAATTACAAATTTATCCAGAGAAGAGCGGATTGAAGAAATTGCGCGGATGTTAGGCGGGTTAAATATCACCGAACAAACGCGTTCGCATGCGAAAGAAATGATTGAACAGGCTCATCAACAAACTGGCCAACAAGTTGAACTGGCCTGACAAACCACTACTGGCAGCCCGAACAAATACCGTATATTGTTAAAGCATGGTCCGTCATACTAAAACCATTTTTATCTGCAATTAAATGCTGCCGTTCTTCAATCGTTTCGTCATAAAATTCTTCCACTTTGCCGCATTTCACACAAACAATATGATCATGGTGTTTGCCTTCATTAAGTTCAAAAACCGAATGGCCGCCTTCAAAATGGTGTCGGGTGACTAACCCCGCTGATTCAAATTGGGTTAATACCCGGTATATGGTGGCCAAACCAACCTCATCGCCACCATCCAGCATCGCCTTATAAACATCCTCAGCACTGAGGTGTCTGACTGCAGTCGACTCCAGGAACTTTAAAATTTTGAGTCGTGGTAAAGTCGCTTTTAAGCCAGCTTTTTGTAAGTCATTGGTTTCATTCGTTTCTTTCATTTGAAATTCCAGCTGCTAGTGTTTATTTACGAAATTGAGTATACTTCACAATCCGATGTATTATATGCGAAGTTAACCTCCAAATGCGAACTATTCTCATTCTAATTTCTTTTCTTGTTTTAAGTTCAATCAACCTGACAGCCTGTAGCGTTTATAAAATAGACGTGCAGCAAGGTAATACGATTGAAGAGGATAAACTGGGTCAGCTTAAACCCGGTATGAGTCAACAACAGGTACAGTTTTTAATGGGAACGGCCATGCTGGTGGATCCATTCCATCCACAGCGCTGGGAATATATTTACAGCTTCCGAAAAGGCGGTAAAAACATGCAACGCAAACGTGTCACACTTATTTTTAAAGATGGCGTTTTGGCGAAAATTGATAAAAGCCAGTTTAAAGAAAAAACCTTTAATTAGAAAATAACAACCTCAATAGAATTATTTGTTCAGTCGTTCTTTCTTCGCAGCACGTGCACGTCGTGACTCTTTCGGATCCGCAATCAACGGGCGATAAATCTCAACACGATCTTTTTCTCGTACAGTATCGGTTAATTTAACCACCTTACCAAAAATACCCACTTTATTTTTTTTTAAATCAATTTCAGGGAATTGCTCTTTGATATTCGACAAAGTGATTGCCTGTTCAACCGTGCAAGGCTCCTCCACTTCAAACGGAATAATGACTTGTTTTTCCGGCTTTGCATACGCTACTTCTACAATCACTTTACTTACCTTTTATAATTTATATCAGGAATAAACCTGCTTTGCCCGTTCGGAAAAGGAATCAACCAGTGTATTGGCAATCTGGCTGAATACCGGGCCCATTGTCAGACTTAACAATTTACTTTTAAATTCAAATTCCAGTTCCAGACTCACTTTACAGCCATCATCACCTAATTGGATAAAATCCCACTCACCGTGTAATTTTTTAAACGGGCCTTCAACCAGCTGCATTTCGATTCGGGTTTCCGGTACAAGTTTATTTAAAGTGGTAAAGGATTTATTCAAGCTACCATAGGCAATATTTAAACTGGCTTTTATTTCAGTATCCATTTTTTCCAGAATAACAGACTTGTCGCACCATGGTAAAAAATCAGCATACGATTCAATGTCATTGACCAGCGCATACATCTGGCTGGCACTAAAAGGTACCAGCGCATGTTTGGAAACTTTTTTCATTACCATCCCCGATTAAATAAGGCCAACTAAATTAGCAAATACCACCAGGACAGCAATCGTTGTTACATAACGTGTCATGAAATACCAGAGATTATAGGCGAACGTGTTTTCTTTCATATCAAGTTCATCTGAAGTTGAGCTACGTGACATTATCCATACACTAAAGATAGCAATCGCCAATCCGCCTAATGGCAACATAATATTCGCGGTTAAATAATCCAGTACATCAAAAAATGTTTTGTTTTTAAAGACCCAAAAATCAATCGGATGAACATTCTTCCATACATTAAATGACAATACCGTGAGTACCCCAACTAACCAACATGCAATCCCCATAATGACCGAAGCACTAACACGCTTCATGTTTTTATTTTCAACCAGCCAGGCAACAGCCGGTTCAATTAAAGAAATACTTGAAGACCAGGCTGCAAAGACCAGCAAGATAAAAAACAGCGTACCAAAAAACATCCCACCGGGCATGTTTCCAAAGGCCAATGGCAATGTTTCAAAAATCAAACCGGGACCTTTACCCGGATCCAGCTGATTGGCAAATACAACCGGGAAAATGGCCATACCAGCCAGCAAAGCAACGGCTGTATCCGCAGCGGCAATCATAAACGATGTTTTGGCAATTGAAGCATTATGCGGCAAATACGAGCCATAAATCATAATAGCTCCCATGCCCAAACTTAATGTAAAGAAAGCATGCCCCATCGCTATCAAGACATACTCCAATGTAAATATTTTTTCACCATCGGTATTTAAAATAAACTGGCCACCGGCTTCATGCTTGTACAATAAATTATCAAAATTCGGCTCAAATAGAAAAGCCAGGCCTCGCATGAATTCACCAGTAGAAATCGCATACCCCACCATAATAACAAGCAACACAAACAGACTCGGCATTAAAAAACGAACGGCCTTTTCCAGTCCACCGTTTACACCTTTGGCAACGACCACCATCGTCATCAACATAAACACGGTATGCCAAAACAATAAAGTCGCTGGGCTATTAATAAAATGACCAAAAGTACGACTGACAAATTCGGCATTGGCATTGGTAAAGGTACCCGCAGCCGTTTTAAAGATATAATCCAGTGCCCAACCCGCAATAACCGAGTAATAGGATAATATTAAAAATCCACCCACAACCCCTAACCAGCCGAGCCATTTCCAGTGTGAGGTACTCCCCGCTTCAATCCCCAGGTTATACATGGTATTCACCGGGCTCTGACGACCGCGTCGACCAATCATCACTTCGGCCATCATAATCGGGATGCCAATAATCGCTATACACAGCAAATACACCAGAACAAAAGCACCACCACCATTTTCACCCGTGATATAGGGAAATTTCCAGATATTACCTAAACCGACGGCTGAACCCGTTGCTGCTAAAACAAAGGCCCATCGAGAGGACCACTCACCATGAATTGAGGTGCGTCTGCGTACCATTTGTAACTCCCCAGCTATTTTTTTAGTTATTTTGCGGGAAAAATTCTATAAGCTCAATACATATACCTTATATATATGTATTTCTGATGCCAGTGTCCGTTATAATCACAGCCTATGGCTGGAAAAAAGAAAAAAAACGTTAAAAGCAATACCATTGCTCTCAATAAAAAATCACGGCATGATTTTCTGCTCGGTGAACGATTCGAGGCAGGCTTGGTATTGGAAGGTTGGGAAGTCAAGTCACTGCGTGAAAACCGGGTTCAAATGCAGGACAGTTATGTCATGATCATGAAAGGTGAAGCTTTTTTAATTGGCTGTTTAATTACCCCTCTGCTCACTGCCTCTACCCATATTAAACCTGATCCGACCCGGTTGCGTAAACTACTGCTAAACCGGCAAGAGTTGAACAAATTGATCGGAGCCGTCGAACGGAAGGGCTACACTATTGTGCCGACTGCCATGTATTGGAAACACCATCGAGTCAAACTGGAAGTTGCGCTGGCCAAAGGCAAACAGGATCATGACAAACGTCAGACCGAGAAAACCCGTGACTGGCAACGGGATAAGCGACGAATAATGAAACACAGTTAATTCTGGCTACTTTTGAACCTTTTTAGTCAAAAACAGACTAATAATGTGCGCGTTTATAGTTTAAGATAAACGAGTAGCCAAATATCAGTTACTATCTTTGGGGGCGACCTGGATTCGACGTGGGTCACAAAACCGGAGGTGCATGCCGAGGTGCAAATTCCTCGTTAATCTGTTTGCAAAACTTATAGTTGCCAACGACGACAACTACGCTTTAGCTGCTTAAACACCAGCGTAAAGCCTTCGGCCTGATGTGTGCTTATACGCTCAGATAACCGGAGTCATCCTATATAAGATCGCGCGGAAACATGTTCGGGGTGGAAGCGTTAAAACCTTACCGAAATCGCTGCTGGTTTGCCCTGCCCATCGGGTTGCCAGAAGTTAAATTCAATAGATGTGGATA
>JALXDW010000024.1 GCA_027070385.1 Chromatiales bacterium | reverse complement strand
CCATTACAGAAACTAATCGATTCATTTCCCCGTGAAATGATGGTTGTTGATGCTAATGCAAATATCAAACTGGTGAACAAAAAGTTTGCCACTTTTTTTAATGACTCAGATATTATTGGCAGCTCTCTTTTTAGCCACATTGATGGGGCATATTTAAGTTATGTAAAACAGGCAATTGAAGATTATTTGCAATCTAAAACGGCTTATGTGGAAGATAAGTTTTTTAAAATTGCTTTACTTAATAAAGGCCAAACCTCGGTTCCGGGTACCATAACGATCAATCCAGTGGGCGAAATTGAAGGCGTGGCGTCCTCATGTTTTTCTCTCGCCTTTTCCAGAATTGAATCTAGCACATCAAAAGAGCGGTTTTATGAGATGGTGAGAAGTCAATATCTGGAAATGATTTTTGATAACACCAGTGATGCCATTTTTCTTGCGCCCATATCAAAAAATGGCGTTCATCGAAACTTTATTGAGGTAAACAGGGAAGCCTGTGATCGCTTGGGTTATACCAAGCAGGAGCTATTAAACCTGAATGCCCGCAGTATAAATCCACAGGCTAATCTGAATCGTATTAAAGCATATGGTGAAATGCTGCAAAAAGAAGGTTTCGCTATATTTGAAGCCATTCATACTGCAAAAAATGGTGAGCATATTCCCGTGGAGGTTCACGCTACTGTCGTGCGCAATGAATTTCAGGATTATGTCTTATCTGTCGTAAAAGATTTAAGGCCTTTAAAAAAATCTGAAAGTTCTCAGGCAATTTTTGGTCGTCTCATGGATTATTCCTGGAATGAAATTTATGTCATCAACAGTGAAGATCTACGGTTGAAAATGGCAAATGAAGGCGCCTTGAAAAACCTGGGTATTAAAAAATCAGAAATTGAAAATTATCGCTTTTCTGATTTGTTAGTGGATACCAGTACTGATCAGTTTTTAGATTTTTCACAAGAATTATTTTCGGGCGAAAAAGCACAGCTGATTTATGAAACACAATTCAGACGGGTGAATGGTTCAGTTTATCCTGTGGAAGTTAGATTGCAGTTGTCGCAAAGTGAAGTCCCACCATTATTGTTTGCCAATGTGCAAGATATATCAGAACGCAAAAAAATAGAGCGGCGCTTAACATATCTGGCAAGTTATGATTCCCTAACCGGCCTGCCTAATCGTGCGTTGTATATGGATCGATTAAATGTTGCGATGGAAGCCTGTAAAAGACAACAGAATCTTATTGCGATTTTATTTATAGATCTGGATGGCTTTAAGCAAGTTAATGATACACATGGTCACGATATTGGGGACTTGCTGGTACGTGAAGTTGCTAAACGGCTAACTAAAAGTACGCGAAAATCTGACACTGTGGCCCGGTTCGGTGGAGACGAATTTACTATTATTCTTAACAACATCAACAAAATTGAAGGTGTTGATGTGGTGATAGATAAAATAATGAAAAATATCACCGAGCCATTTCTTTTGGGGGGCAAGGAGATTCTGACTTCTCCCAGTATTGGTATCACCCTGTATCCGTTTAATGATAACGATGATGCTAACGAGTTGTTGCGTCAGGCTGATATAGCCATGTATCACGCTAAAAAAATGGGTAAACGTGGTTATGTTTATTATTCCTCCGAGTTATCAGAAACAGAAGCACGTAAGAGCAAGGTTGAATCCGCTGTTCAAAATGCATTAAAGCGTAAAGAGCTTGAATTATATTTTCAACCACGAGTATTGTTAGATAGTGGGGCAATTGTTGGTGCTGAGGTTTTGCTGCGTTGGCAAAGTGCAGAATTGGGTTTTGTGTCACCGGTTGAATTCATTCCTATTATGGAAAAAACAGGTGTCATTGTTGAGGTTGGTACCTGGGTTTTAAGGCAGGCTTGCACACAACTGCGTCAATGGATGGATCAGGGATATGATTTTAGATTGTCAGTGAACGTTTCTGCCAAGCAGTTTGATGCTGGTGGCTTACATGAACTGGTGGGAAATATTCTAGCGGAAACCAATGTACCTGCCGATCATTTGGAAATTGAAATTACCGAAGGCTTGCTAATCGACCAGAGTAACGATGCCATTGTTGCTTTGGAAAAACTCAGTGAGCAAGGTGTTTCTATTTCGCTTGATGATTTTGGCACAGGGTATTCATCATTAAGTTATCTCAAACAATTTCCCATAGACGTGTTAAAAATCGATCGTTCTTTTGTCATGGATCTACAGCAAAATAAAGATAGCCTGGTAATTGTAGAAGCAATTATTGGCTTGGCAAAAAACCTGGGCTTGTCTGTTACTGCTGAAGGTATTGAAGAAAAATGGCATGCTGATTTTCTCAAAGCACGCGATTGTGACGAAGGGCAGGGCTATTATTTTGCTCGTCCCATGCCAAAAGAAGAAATGCAACATACCTTGGAATATGCCAAGTTTCATGGTTTGCCGGTAGTAGAAAAGAAAACGGCATAAAAAAAGCCCTATTTTGAAAAAATAGGGCTTTTTTTATATTATTGTTTTTTTATGCCGCAAGATAGGTTTTTAGTTTCTTCATGGCATTTTTTTCCAACTGGCGGATACGCTCTGCAGAAACATCGTACTGCTTGGCTAAATCCTGTAACGTTGTCTTATCTTCTGATAACCAGCGTTTTTTCAAAATATCCTGACTACGTTCATCCAGACCCGACAGTGCATCAGTTAAGTTATGTGCACTTTTGGAGCTCCAGTCTGAGTATTCCAGCATCAATGCAGGGT
>JALXDW010000023.1 GCA_027070385.1 Chromatiales bacterium | reverse complement strand
ACCAGTTTATAGGGTTTTTGATTTTCAACGTGCTGCAATTCAATATTCTTTAATACGATTGCTGGTCGAATCAAATTTCCATGATTCTTGGTAGTGTACGAATCAGCTGTATTGGTATTAAATATATAAACAGCAGAAAGAATCGGGGCAACAAACATTGCAAATAAAATCAACATTGTTATTTTATTTTTTCTTATTTGTGCAGCATCCGGGATTTGATTCTTTGCTGTAGAATGACTTTGTGATGTTGTTTGTTGATTCTCTGTCATATTTCTCTATTTGACTGCTATGCAGTTTTCTCCCGTTTTATCCTGAAACTTGAACTGATATAAATTAATAATACAACCAACGCCATGGTAAACCATTGCGCTGCATAACTCTGACTCTTTTCAGGTGATGAAGTCACCACCTTCCAGTCACGCACAAAACCTGTTTTTTCTTTCGGATCCAGCCTTAACACAAAAGGATATAATTCTGTATTAAGCAATTTTCCGATAGCCTCAAAATCAATATTCTGAATAACCAACGGAAATTTTTCTCCTGTAATTTTAACATTATCTACTGAAAAAAAGTTCTTTGATGGCACATATCCTACCCCTTTTATTCTTATTTTTTTTACTGTAGTGGGAAATTCAGGCAAATCGGCACGGTAACGTTTTCCTTTAATCCAGCCCCGATTGACCAGAATAACTGCATTTGAATTTTCAATTTTAAACGGGGTTATCACATAAAAGCCAACCTGTGATTGATGCACCCTGTTATCAATTAAAAAGTTATGCTTGTCATCATATTGGCCTATTACTTCAAATCTCCGATACAGGACATCAGCTGGTTGTATCGAAGCTGGTTTAGCCAACATTTTTAATGAAATAGGTACTTGGCCAGCACGCGCAATATACTTATCAAGCTGTTGCTGCTTTAACTCTGCACGATCAAGCTGCCAAAAACCAAGCGACGTTAGAATAGGAAGTACGATTAATGTTGCAATAGTGGGGATTAATTTTGGTTTAAACTGAATTGTCATATAATGTACTTTGCTAAAAATGGTTGCTACGTTAGAATATCATACACTGCCAACCTGTCGGGTTAACCTACTGGAGATTAAAAATGATTGTTAAAGGCTTAATTATACTGTTTTTCTTCTTCATTGTATTTAGCCTGTTCTATGCATTGTATACAATGGCAAAAGATAAGAGTAAAACAAACCGTACAGTAAAGGCCTTGACCGTACGCATTGCAAGCTCTATCGCCTTGCTTATCTTTCTGATGGTTATGTATAAACTGGGCTACATCACACCCCATAATCTTTAGTCGCGCTTAAATGTGAAACGACTTAGAAACTGTATCAGCCTACCTGCCTTAAACCAGATAAAACACCCGACACTCATATTATTTACTTGACATAAGCGCGACACAAAGCATAAGTGCCTTTACCTGTCTCTGGAAATGCTACTAAAGTTCTTTAAACTCAGTTAGGGCTCATATTCAGCGGCTAGAGTCTCGCTCGTTTTACTCGATCAACATCAGTGCGGCTAATTTCTTTGAACTCAATTAGAGCTCATACCAGCGGCTAGAGCCTCGCTCGTTTTACTCGCTCAACATCAGTGCGACCAATTTCGTTGAACTAAGTCGCACTAAAAAAAGGCGGAGCATAGCTCCGCCTTTCCCGTGGCTGGTATAAAACCAGTGTTTTCCTATATCAGCCAATATACGAAAATAAACAAACCTAACCATACTACGTCAACAAAGTGCCAGTACCAGGCTGCCGCTTCAAATGCAAAATGATGCTCAGCCTTGAAATGCCCTTTCATTGAACGAATCAACATAACAGTGAGCATGGTCGCACCTACAAACACATGGAAACCATGAAAGCCTGTTAACATGTAAAAGGTTGAACCATATGCACCGGTGGTTAATTTCAGGTTCATTTCTGAATAAGCATGACCATATTCATACATTTGAAAGCCAAGGAACAGTACACCTAATGCGACCGTTAAAAACAAACCTAATACCAGTTTGCCATTATGCCCGGCTTTTAATGCATGATGTGCCCAGGTCAAAGTAACACCAGAACTTAACAGAATAATAGTATTCCAGAGCGGAATACCGGTGGCTTCCATTGCTTCATATTCGCCACCCACGTTACCAGGACCATTCGTTGGCCAAACACCCTGAAAACCTTCATGCAATAAAGCACCCGTCATAGCATTATTACCTTCACCGGCTAACCATGGCACCGAAAAATTACGAATGTAATACAATGCGCCAAAGAACGCGGCAAAGAACATCACCTCAGAAAAGATGAACCAGATCATTCCCATGCGGAAAGATGTATCGACCTGTGCATCGTACTTGCCGGCCATGCTTTCCTTAATAACAGTTCCAAACCAACCGAACAACATGAAAATAATAACGGCTAAACCAGCGTACGTTATCCCCATATTACCAAAAGAAAACAGACTGCTGTCTGGCCATCTCTTAGTCTTCACATATGTTTCAATTGAAAACAGAAGCTCAGAAGAGATCGCACTTATTTTCTTCTCTTCAGGTAAACGCGAAAACAAAACAAAGCTAAACTGCGAGGAAATCATAGGGTATTATAACTGTAATAGCACGAATTCTCATAATGGAAGGGATTTTGTTTCGTTAAGAGATATTTCATCTGTTGCCGATCATAACTCAGCTTCAGTGTTAAACAAGAAAAACATCACATTAACTTGGTAAATTCATCGCTTTATTACAA
>JALXDW010000022.1 GCA_027070385.1 Chromatiales bacterium | reverse complement strand
TCCTCACCGATTGCGCCATTGTGGAATAGACGTAATCCTGGTGCTGTCTATACTACTTACTCCAGTTCAACGGTTGTCTCTCTCCCCGGCCAACCAAACGGGGCTTCATTAATCTGTTTAAGTTGCCATGATGGTACCATTGCATTAGGTGATGTGCTTGTTGGTGGTCCGATTACGATGGCAGGTGGCGTGACAAGCATGCCAGTGGGACGAAGTTTGATTGGTACCGACTTGTCGGATGACCATCCCATTTCATTTCAGTACACCAGCGCATTGGCTGCCACGCGTGGTGAGTTAGCCGATCCTGCCAGTCTGACAGGGGCTGTTAAACTTGATAGCAGTGGGCAATTACAATGTACCAGTTGTCATGATCCACACAACGATGTATTCGGGAAATTTCTGGTTGTTGATAACCGCGGTTCAACTTTATGTGAAACTTGCCATTTAAAAGCAAACTGGACGGCTTCCCCGCATAATACATCCGGCAATACATGGAATGGTGTTGCTCCTGATCCTTGGCCAAACAGTAATTACACAACGGTTGCTGATAATGGCTGTGGTAATTGCCATACACCTCATGCAGCCGGACAAAGTCAGCGTTTGTTAAACAGTGCTGCTGAGGAGCAAACGTGTTTTAACTGCCATAATGGTAATGTAACCGGAAATATTCAGGCAGATTTTAATAAGGCATCCCATCATCCTGTGGAAATGACCAACGGGATCCATGATCCGAATGAAGCAACGATTGTAACCAATCGCCATGTGGAATGTGTCGATTGCCATAATCCACACTCTGCGGGTACCGGGCCGGGTACCCCGGGGATCAGTGGTGTGGATTATCTGGGTAATATTGTTAATCCGATTACTGCAACCTATCAGGTTTGTTTCCGTTGTCATGGAGACAGTCCCAATATTCCTGCACCAAGAACAACTCGTCAGGTTGTGCAGCCAAATATTCGACTGCAGTTTGATACCATCAATCCTTCATTCCATCCGGTAGCGGGTATTGGTAAAAGTACCAATGTCCCCAGTTTAATTGCTCCCTGGACAACAACGAGCATGATGGAATGTACTGATTGTCACGGTGATGATGGCGGCAGTAATCGACCACATGGCTCGATTTATTCACCTATTTTAAAAATGCAGAATATAACAACTGACCCCAATGCGGAAAGTCCGGCAGCCTATGCACTTTGTTATAGCTGCCATGACCGAAACAGTATTTTAAGTGACAATACTTTTGGTGAACATCGCAAGCATATACAAGGTGAAAATGCGCCCTGTAATACCTGTCATGATCCTCATGGTGTCAGCCTGGCTGCTGGTGCAACAACGGCTAATAATGCACGCCTGATTAATTTTAATACCAATGTGGTCAGCCCTTCCGGTGGTGTATTGGCATGGACATCGAATGGACTGAATTCCGGTTCATGTACATTGGTGTGTCATGGTGAAAATCATAACCCGGAAACCTATGGCGGTGGCGGTGGAGGAGGCGGTGGTGGCACTGCAACCACTACCACCACCACTACAACGGGGACGACTACAACAGGTGGTGATGAAAGTGATGATTAATGAACCGCTGCACACGATCAGCATATGAAATTGTATTTTAGCTTTTTAATATGTATTGCTTCCCTGTTTACCCTGATTAATTTTGCACAAGCGGCAAAGCCGGTGGTAAGAACTGAGCTGTTATCTTCTCCAGAGAAAATAACAGAACTGATTACACGTAAGCAGATTACAACAGAGCAAGTGCCTAATCCCCATTGGAACAAACAGGGTTGTGTTGCCTGCCATCAGGGAAAGCCGAAGAAAAACAATATTAAACTAAAATCGAAAAGAGTCTCGGTACTATGTGGTAATTGCCATAATAAACTCTCAGATGAAAGTTATTTTCATCCTGTTGATATAAAACCATCAAAATCCAAGTTACAACATATGTCAAAACGGTTTAAAAAATTTCTTAAAAACAAGGAATTGAGTAATGGGAAACTGAACTGTTTAAGTTGCCATGACATCATTAAACAGTGTTACACATCAGGTTTTTCCGAAAAAGGAGATAACCCTGAGTTTTTCCGTGGTGGGCCCTATACAACGCGAACAGCACTTTGTTTTAATTGCCATAATAAAAAAAAATACAGGCGATTTAATCCGCATAAGCAGATATCAAAGAAAGGGAAAGTATTTAAAAAAGGCTGTTTAATGTGTCATACAAGTAGCAAATATTTATTCAGTCAGGTGGCGTTAAATAAATATGAATTTCATGTTGGTAAAGACTGGTCAAAAATGTGTACTGGCTGTCATCCATGGAAGCCCCATCCTGGTGGAGAGTTGGCTTTTGGAAAGAAGGTACCTAATCATCTAGTCCGGCCATCCGATTCTATTTTAAAGACCATGAAAAAAATGTCTAAAAAGAAAAATGTTTACTTTCCTCTGGAACCCCAGACAGGGAAGCTATATTGCGGTACCTGCCATAATGCGCATGAAGCAGGCATTATGAAGCTATCCGCAAAACAAAAAGGAGCCAAACGTAAATTTCGTTTGAGGGCAAAAAAAATATGTGATTATTGTCATGACCTTTATTAAGTTTATTATTCTGATTGTTGCTGCTTTATTGTCTGCTATGAGCGCAATCGCCATTGCAGATGAATTGAACTGTGTGCTTTGTCATAAGTACAAGGGGCTAAGCAGGGTCGATGATAAGGGCCAGTTTAAATTATATTATATCAGCGAACAGTTATTTGAAAGC
>JALXDW010000021.1 GCA_027070385.1 Chromatiales bacterium | reverse complement strand
CCGCTAACCCAACCAAACGTTTCTCTGATATTTACCAGCAAGCAGTAAATGAAGGAGCCCAATATATTATTGGCCCTTTACGCAAACAATCCATACAACAATTACTTGAATATGACATTTTACCCGTACCTACTATGGCATTGAATTATATCGGTCTTGATGCACCCCCACCCAGTAATCTGTATATGTTTGGTTTATCTCCCGAGGAAGAAGCCCGTCAGGTTGCACAGCGTACCTGGCTGGATGGCTATATTCGTGCCGCTGCCATCTATCCATCCGGTCCTTGGGGAAAACGGGTCTTTAATGCCTTTAAAACCCAGTGGGAATCCATTGGTGGGCAGGTCGTAGGTCAACAAACTTATGACCCAACTCAACGTGATTTTTCCCGGCCTATCCGTAAGTTATTAGAAATTAATGCTAGCCGTCAACGCTTCCGTAAACTAACCACTGTTTTACAACGTAAAATAAAATTTACGGCTCGACGACGTCAGGATATTGATTTTATTTTTCTTGCAGCCTATCCCAGACAAGCTCGACAAATTCGACCTCAAATCAAATTTTATCATGCAGCCGATATTCCGGTGTACTCCACATCGCATGTTTTTACCGGCAACCTTAATCAGGAAAGAGACCGTGATATGGACGGTATGATTTTTGGTGACATGCCCTGGGTTCTCACAGAAAGTACCTCTCATCATGGCTTACGCGCTGATATTGAATCACTTATTTCAGATGCCGGTAATCGGCTACAACGTCTGTATGCCCTGGGGATTGATGCTTTTAATATTATTCCTGCAATGAATACATTAAGTAATTACTCTTATGAACGTTTCGATGGCGAAACCGGCAGTTTAAGCCTGGATGAATACCGTCGAATCAAACGACAACTCACCTGGGTTATCTTTCGCAGTGGTCGTCCCAGTCTGATTAATCATAACTAATGACTCTATTCGAAAAAGCCAAACATTTATTAACCGGTGAAACAGCCGAGCAGGATGCCTGCCAGTTTCTACTTAAACAAAAATTAAAACTTGTTTGTAAAAATTTTCGTTGCCGCTATGGAGAGATTGATCTGATTATGCAGGACAAACAATCACTCATCTTCATTGAAGTTCGTTATCGGCACAACCACCGGTTTGGCAGTGGTGCAGAAAGTATTACCCCAACAAAACAGCAAAAACTCATTAAAGCAGCACAGTATTACCTGCAACAAACAGCCACAACAGCACAATTTGCAACCCGTTTTGATGTGATATCCATGTCATCCGGGAATAACAATAATGAAAGTAAAATTGACTGGATAAAAGATGCTTTTCAGGCGTAAAATCCAGTTTAAAGTTTTTCTCGGGGAAAACGAGTGAGTACTATACTATGAGTAATAGCCAAATCGCTGCCAATATTGAAGCCATGTTTGAGCAAAGCATTGCAACCAAACAGGCTGCTAAAGACTGCTTGATTGTTCCTGTTAGCAATGCTGTTCAGCTCCTTGTTACAGCATTAAAAAATAACAACAAGGTACTGGTTTGTGGCAATGGTGGTTCTGCTTCCGATGCACAACATTTTGCAGCCGAGCTGGTTTGCCGTTTCGAATGTGAACGGCCATCCCTGCCTTCTATTGCATTAACAACCGACAGCTCCTTGCTCACCGCAATATCAAACGATTATTCCTATAAGGAAGTCTTTGCCAGACAAGTTTCAGGTCTTGGGCAAACAGGCGATGTACTTATCGCCATTTCAACCAGTGGTAACTCTGAAAATGTTATTCGTGCGGTTGAAGTTGCACATGAAAAACAAATGTCGATTATCGCTCTGACAGCCCGGGATGGAGGTTTGCTGGCAAAGCAACTCAACAAGCAGGATGTTGAAATACGGGTTCCCACTGATTCAACTGCCCGAACCCAGGAAGTCCATATTCTTGCATTACACTGCTTATGTGATCAGATAGATGCACAACTGTTCAGCTAAAACCCGTCATGTCAGATAAAACATTACCCGCTGATTTTTTAGCCCAACTCAAAGATTGTGTTCCAGCTAACGCTTTTTTTAGCGACCCATCTGACTGTTATGCTTACGGTTATGATAATAGCCGCAACCACCAGTTACCCCAGGCTGTTGTCTTACCTACTAAGGAAGAGCAGATACAGAAAATTGTCGAGTTATGTAATGAATATAAAATAGCACTCACAACACGGGGACGTGGTACCGGTACAGCAGGAGGAAGTGTTCCCTTGCAACAAGGGGTTGTGTTATCAACGGAAAATATGTCTGACATTATCAATATTGATCCTCAAAACAGAGTTGCAACAGTGCAACCCGGTGTTTTAAACCAGACTTTACAAGATGCTCTCGCACAACATAAATTATTCTGGGCGCCGGATCCAACCAGTGCAGCATTTTGCAGTATTGGTGGCAACCTTGCAGTTAATTCTGCTGGCCCGCGCGCGGTCAAATACGGCACCACTCGTGACAATGTATTAGGACTCCATGCCATTACCGGCAATGCGCAACAAATCAGAACCGGGGTAAAAACAACAAAAGGGGTTGTGGGCTATGACCTGACACGACTTATTATCGGCTCTGAAGGCACACTTGCAATTATTACTCAGGCAGATTTAAAATTATTACCATTACCCGATGCAAAAGCAACATTGCAGGCGTTTTATAAAGATATTGAATCGGCTACCGATGCAATAACGAAGGTAATGGCACAACCGGTTGGCCCATGTGCATTGGAGTTTATTGACTCAGCTTGCCTGGATATAGTTCGACAACATAGCAATGAAACCATTCCTGAAACAGCAAAAGCCTTGCTTATGATTGATGTCGATGGCAATGACGAAACCATTAAAGCAGGTATTCATGCTATATCTGAAAGTGTGAAAAATAACGGCCTCATTGAATTAAACACAGCCGAATCAAAAACAGAAATAGAAAAAATATGGAAAACACGTAAAGTGCTTTCTCCTGCCCTGCGCACGATTGCACCGAAGAAAATCAATGAAGATGTGGTTGTACCGGTCTCAAAAATTCCGGAATTGATTCAGCAACTACAGATTATCTCTGACAAATACGGTATTCCCATTGTGAACTTTGGTCATGCCGGTAATGGTAATATTCATACAAATTTATTGTTAGATGAAAGTAATCCTGCACAGGCCAATAACGCAGCAGCCTGTTTAAGCGATGTCTTTGAACTGGTTTTAAAACTCAATGGCACTCTTTCGGGGGAGCATGGTGTAGGAATTGAAAAACGTGATTACGTCGGTCGGGAAATTGATAGCAACACGCTGGCATTAATGCGCCAGATAAAAACACAATTTGATCCCCAGCATATTCTTAACCCGGAGAAAATGTTTCCATTAATAAAATAATGCAAAAGCCGTGCTACATCAGTCAGTGGGCATTTTAAGGCAGCTTTCAACGCTGTCGTTTTTTTTCTCGCAATTTCTCAGGCGGAAGAACCGCTAAGAGCCAACTCATTTCCATTAATAAAGTCCACATCCAACGTTTCGGTTTCAAAACCGTGCTCTTTAATAACGTCTATCACTTCCTGAAAATCAAACAACTGGTGTGATGTAATCATTATTAAATGGCTTTTAAGAGATACCCTTACGCTAATTCCATTTATTTCATTTAAGTCTGCTTCCAGTTTTTCTGCATGGTGGGGGTAAATCATGCCGTATACTTCGAAGGAAATAATTCTCATCGGGGTATCCTGAATAACTGTTTTATATAATATAATTAAAGTATACGTGATCCCCTGGCGTTTAAAAACCATAAAAAACCATGGAAATATGACCCGATTTTATTTTACGATTTTCAGGCTGGGTTTTTTTGACGACGATGAAGCCGAACCCGGAGGTTTGGGGGAAACAGGCTTACCGGGAGTTGGCTCAGGCGATGGTGGTTCATCATCTGTATCGTCGGTATTGAACATCATACCCCTGCCATTTTCTTTTGCGTATACGGCAAGAGCGGCTTCAACGGGAAAAGAGACTTCCATTGCTTTACCACTAAAACGCGCACTGAAAATAACAAATTCATTGCCTAAATTAAGGTGTTGGGTTGCACCGGGACTGATGTTCAGCAATATTTTACCATCTTCAACATATTCACGTGGTATAACGACATTGTCATAATTTGCATCCACGAGTACGTACGGTGTTAAATCACTGTCAATAATCCACTCATGCATGGCACGGATCAGATAGGGGCGACTTGAAACCATGATGATTAATCTTTTAAGCGCGCAATTCTTTTTCAGCTTCGGTCAGGCTTTCTTTAAATGCTTCACGTTCAAACAATGAATCGGCATAATTACTTAAAGCTTTTGCCTGGGGCGGCAAGGTAATACCATAAGATGGCAAACGCCATAACAATGCAGCTAAGGCGCAGTCAATCAAGGTATATTCGTCACTCATAAAGAACGGCTTTTGTTCAAATATAGGTGATGCACCCACCAGGCTGTCCTGCAATGCTTTGCGGGCATTGTCGACATCTTCACCTTTTGTAATTTTATCGGATAAAGTCATCCAGTCTCTTTCTATGCGTTGCAATAACAAACGAATACGCGAACGGGAAACAGGGTCAACCGGCATCAATGGAGGATGCGGAAAACGCTCATCCAGATATTCAACAATAACCCGTTGGTCGTATAACGCCAGCTCACGGTCAACCAATGTTGGCACCTCATTGTATGGATTCAATTCCTGTAAGTCTTCAGGTGTGTTATCCAGATCCACAAAAGTTGCGTCATAACTGATCCCTTTCTCAGCAAGTACAATACGAACCATATGACAATAGAGATTATCATCACTGCTAAAAAGCATCATTGCTAAACGTTTATTTGCTACTTGTGCCATTTTAAATACCTGTCAATAAATCTTTAAGTACAAACAGGAAAAGAGGGTTGCCCCCCTTTTCCTGTTATATTTGTTTTATGCCCACTTCTTAAACAGAATATTCAAGAAATGCTAATTGCATTAAACATGTTGTTAGTGAACGTCTTTCCAGAATTCTTTCTTCATTGCATAAGACACAACAAATAATAAGAACAGGAAGCCGAGTACATAAACACCCATGGTGTAACGCACTAACTTGGCTGGCTCACCCATATATTCAAGGAAGTTAACCAGATCAGTAACTGCACTATCGTATTCTGCAGCACTCATTTTTCCTGGAACCACTGTTTCATAAGTAACAGTTTCTGTTTCATGGCCATGCTCATCAGTATGTTTGGTCTTAACTGCTTTTTTCAAGCCTTCAAGTTCCCATAACACATGTGGCATACCAACATTCGGGAAAGTTGTATTGTTAACACCCCATGGACGTGATTCGTCAATATAGAAGGATTTTAAATAAGTATAAATCCAGTCTGCACCACGAGAGCGAGCCACCACGGATAAATCTGGAACCGCTGTACCAAAGTAAGCTTTACCATCTTCAGCTGACATCGCGACAGTCATTAACTGCCCTGCTTTTTTAGGCTTGCCATTCTTTTCTTTCGAAAAGTCAGCTGGAAAAATCATATTTTCCACAACCTGAGCATCCGTTAAGCCAATGTCTTTAGCCATTCGGCTATAGCGCATGTAGCTTGCCGCATGACAACTCAAGCAGTAATTCACAAATAATTTAGCACCACGTTGCAAAGATGCCTTATTGTCTAAATTAATTTCAACTTTTTCCAGATGTGCCCCACTACTTGCAAAAGCAAAGGCAGGAAAAAGAGAAATCAAGAGTGTTGCGATTAATGTTTTCATTATGATGTAACCCTCTCTGGAACTGGTTTGGCCTGTATTGCTGATTTGAATTTTGCTGGAATCGCCAGTAAAACTGTAAAGCAAATGACAGGAATTAAACCTGACTTAAACATCAATGCAATTTTATCTGCATCACCACCACGTAAAATATCCAGTACGACAATCGTACCAACCATAACAATCAGGCTTGTTATATAGTATTTAGCTGAACGTTCTGCACTGAATATCCATAAGAAGATAAAGAAAGCGAAGTAAAGTTCAGAAAAACGGAACGCTAACTCGGACAGTACACCTGTAGCCGGTTGAGTTCCCAACCAACCCAGTACGATAAAGCTGACAATAAAAATTAACATGTTAACTTTAAAGATAGGTTCACGATAGCGCATGGATTTAACCGGATGACGGTCTAACCATGGCAGGAAGAACAGGAATACAATCGCCATACCCATAGCAATAACCCCCGGGAATTGTGATTCCCAAATAGGCGGTATCGCACGCAAAATGGCATAGAATGGAGTGAAGTACCATAACGGTACAATATGTTCCGGTGTCTTTAATGCAGCGCAATAATATGCGCAACAACCAGACCAGCTAAAATAAAGGGAACGGCTATAACGTGAAAAGCAAAGAAACGATTTAACGTTGCGTCCGATACAACATAGTCACCGCGGATCCAGACTGAAAGTTCGTCACCAACCCATGGCACTGCGGAGAACAGGTTAACAATAACCTGCGCACCCCAGTAAGACATTTGTCCCCAAGGCAACAGATAACCCATAAAGGCTTCTGCCATCAGTGCCAGATAAATGAGCATACCAAACAACCAGATGAGTTCACGCGGTTGCTTGAATGAACCGTACATTAAACCTCGATACATGTGTAAATAAACAATCACGAAAAAGGCCGAAGCACCTGTTGAATGCATGTAACGAATCAGCCAACCGAAGTTGACATCTCGCATAATATATTCAACCGAAGCAAATGCCAGCGTTGCATCGGGTTTGTAATTCATTGTCAGGAAAATACCTGTAACAATTTGAAGTACAAGTACTAACAGTGCTAATGAACCAAAGAAATACCAGAAATTAAAATTCTTTGGTGCATAGTATTTTGCCATGTGGTCTTCCAACATTTTTGTCATTGGGAAACGTGCGTCGACCCAATTAATAAAAGCTTGAGCTTTGGTAGTCATTATGCAACTCCTCCATCTTCACCAATTACTACAACCTTATCGCCATTTGTATACATATAAGGAGGAATAACCAGATTAACCGGTGCAGGAACACCAGCATAAACACGACCCGCCAGGTCAAATTTAGAACCATGGCATGGGCAGAAGAAACCGCCTAACCAGGCCGAATCAAAACTGACATTACCCACTTCAGGTCGGTATTGCGGCGAACAACCCAGGTGTGTACAGATACCCACTACCACCAGATACTCAGGTTTGATCGAGCGATGTTTGTTTTTTGCATAAGCAGGCTGTTGGGAAGAGTTGGATTCAACATCTGCCAGTTTGCCTTCAAGTTTGGCTAAATCTTCCAGGTTTTGTTTTGTACGATGGACAACCCACACCGGTTTTTTACGCCATTCAATAACCAGACGACGGCCTGGTTCAAGTTTTGAAATATCCACTTCAACTGGCGCACCAGCTGATAAGGCTCTTGCACTTGGCATCATTGAGCCCACGAATGGAACAACTGCCACACCGGCACCGATAGCTCCAACTACGGTTGTCGCCGCAGTTAAAAAGCGACGTCGGCTTTTATCAACGTCTTGTTCACTCATTAAAAGTCTCCCAACTCGATTTGAATCGCCAATACCGGCTCATTGCCGCTATCAATCATTCAATTTTTCATGACTAACCTAAGTAATTCAATATTATAAGGTTGAAATATACTTAAATAGCTAAAATTTGCGGCGTAATTCTGACCTAATCCCTTACCAAGGTCAAGTGAAAGCTGTTTTTTGTTTTACTAATCAAAAAGTTAGATAGGGTTATCAATATCTATAAACTGCTGATTTACTTCAAAATGTTGCCCTAAATGCTCTCCCAGAGCCTTAACCCCATAACGTTCAGTTGCATGATGACCGGCTGCAAAAAAATGGATACCACATTCCCGGGCAATATGGGTGGTTTGTTCCGAAACCTCACCCGTGATAAAGGCATCCACCCCTAATTCAACCGCTTTTTCGATGTAATTCTGTGCCGCACCGGTACACCATGCTAGCGTTTGTATATCAGGGCTATCTGGGGCATCAGGTGCAATATGTAACACCTGACGGTTTAGGGACCGGCTTATTTTTGAAGCAAATTGTGTTGCACTGATCTTATCTGCCAGACGGCCATGCATTGCAATCGCCATGCAACCGTTATCGCCAAAGCGCCCTTTGACCTCTAAACCCAGTATTCGAGCCAGTTGGGCATTGTTTCCCAGGATCGGATGTGCATCAAGTGGTAAATGGTAGGCCACCAGGCTGATATTTGCTTCCAGCAGCCGTTTTATCCGACGCTGTTTCATCCCTACAATATTGGGGGACTCGCCTGCCCAGAAAAAACCATGATGTACCAGCAACATGTCTGCTTTTGCTTCAACAGCCTTATCTATCAGGGCCTGGCAAGCCGTGACGCCAGAGACGATCGTTGTCACATCCTGTCCCCCTTCAATTTGCAGCCCATTGGGGCAATAGTCTTTAAACTGAGGGGCATCTAGTAAATCGTCGCAATAGTTGATAATGTCGGGCAATGCCACCATAGTTAAATACATTCCTGTTTAAAATTGGTTAAGGTAAGATAATTCGAGCCTGGCTAAATTGAATGGACATACCGATTATCTTGATAAAGCATAACGAATCATTATGAAAATAACAAAAAACCTTCTTTTTATCTTCCAGTTCGCTACTGTGGGACTGGCCGCTGCATTTATACTTATATATATGTACCCCGATTTGTTGGATATAAATTCAACCCCAACCAAAGTTGAAATCAAAGAATCATTACATCAACATAATACTGAGCGTGCATCGAGAGTCATATCCTATGCGGATGCCGTTGATATCGCATCCCCCTCTGTGGTGAACATCCAGACGTCAAAAATTATTACCCGGCAAGCCAATCCACTTTTCAGTGACCCGTTTTTTGGACGTTTCTTTTCAGACAGAAACCAGTCAAAAAGCCGTCAGGAAATAGAGTCCAGTTTAGGATCGGGCGTTATTATTAATCAGCATGGCTATATTTTAACGAATAATCATGTGATAGCCGGTGCTGATGAAATTCTAGTCGCACTGAAATCCGGTGAAGTCAAAAAAGCCAAGATCATTGGCACCGATCCGGAAACGGATATTGCGGTACTCAAAATAAAAGGCGACAACCTGCCCGCGATTACACTGGGGCGGGATCAACAACTACGTGTTGGCGATGTGGTGCTCGCCATCGGCAATCCTTTTGGTGTCGGCCAAACGGTCACTTCGGGTATTGTCAGTGCCACGGGACGTGAT
>JALXDW010000020.1 GCA_027070385.1 Chromatiales bacterium | reverse complement strand
TTTTCAATGGTTGCTTCAAACTGACCAATAACAACCGATGCTAAAAGGGCAGTGAGCAGATTAACACCCAGCCAGATTGCACGGCGTTTTGTACTGACCAGTGCAGGTGCAAACATGTCATCTTCTTCGTTCAACCCGGCCATACTCATGACTGAGTGTTCAGCTTCATCGCGAATTTCATCAACAACATCATCAATCGTAATTCGTCCCAATAAACGATTATCATCGTCAATAACCGGAGCTGTGATTAAATCGCGATGTTCAAATATATTCACAACATCACGTACGGGGGTATTGGCATTGATGGCTTCCACTCCGGCATCCATGGTGTCGGCAACGAGCAGGTTTGGGTCACTGGTCAGCAATGTTGTTAATGGCAGTAATCCCAGGTATTTATTATCCCGATCGACAACATACAAGGTATCGGTTCCTTCCGGTAATTCGCCTTTAAAACGCAGGTAACGTAATACTGCTTCAAGTGTTGTATCAGCACGAATTATAATGGTATTGAGATCCATTAACCCGCCGGCAGTATCATTGGCATAGGAAAGAACAGATTTAAGTCGTTCGCGATCCTGTTGTTCCATGCTCAGGAGTAATTCCTGGCTGACGGCTTGTGGGATTTCCGACAAAATGTCGGCAAGGTCATCGGTTTCTAATGATTCAGTCGCTGCGAGTAGCGCTGAAGGTTCCATTGTTTTAATGAAGTGACTTCGAATGGTTTCATTCAGATTAACAAGTACTTCACCTTCATATTCAGCTGGAATGTGTTGCCATAATTTTTCACGGTCTTTTACCGAAAGGGTTTCGATAATATGGGCAATTTCAGCCGGATGCAGTTCTTGCAGAAGTTGGTCTATTTTTTGACAGTCATTATTCTCGATACATTCCGAGATGGTATGAAGTATGTCTTGTTCTTCTGTCGTATTTGCCATGCTGCAACCACATTCTCTGGATAGGCTTTAAGGTTATCCAAGTGTAACAGGCAGAGAGTATAAAATAAAAAGAATTTACTGCGAATGGATTAACAGAGCAGTTTTTCTATCTGGTTTGTAAATTCAGTGTGGTCAGTATTTTTGAGTAAACGTTTTACCTGACGGCTTAGTTTTTTTGTATGGCATAATGGAATGATCTGTTTGATCGGTGGATGAGAATTGGGATGCATACTGAATTCCTGCAAACCCAGGCCAAGTAATAATTTTGTATAACGAGGATCCCCTGCCATTTCACCACACATGGTTACCGGTATATCGGCTTGCTGGCCAGCAGCAATGGTTTGTGCAATCAGTTTGAGTACTGCGGGGTGTAAAGGGTCGTAAAGGTAGTTGACTTCATCATCAATTCGGTCAATCGCAAGTGTATATTGAATAAGATCATTGGTGCCAATGGATAGAAAATCCAGTTTGGCGGCAAACATCTCGGCACAAATAGCTGCTGCGGGAACTTCTATCATACCGCCAATGGGCATATCAGGATCATAGGCAATGGATTCTTTTTGTAATGCTTCCTGGGTTGAGCGAATTAAACGCAATACCTGCTGGAGTTCGTTGATGCTGGACAGCATGGGGATCATCATCTTGACCGGTCCCAACGCGGAAACTCGCAATATGGCGCGTAACTGGGGAATAAACAGTGCAAGATCGTTCAGACACAATCGAATAGCACGTAATCCCAGTGCAGGATTGATAATAGCATGAGAAAGCTGCTTACCACTGTCGACCTGTTTGTCGGAACCCAAATCCAGTGTGCGAATAGTGAGAGGTTTGCCATTTAACTGTTTTAATACGTTTGCATAGGCCTGAAATTGTTCTTCTTCAGAGGGTGTTGAGGCGCGATTCATAAACAAATATTCGGTACGGTATAGGCCAATTCCGTTTGCCCCCATTTCATGAATCAAGGGGATTTCTTCGGGTAATTCAATATTGGCGCAAATATTTATTTCAACCCCGTCATCAGTAATTGCAGGCAGGTGAGGAAATTCTTTATAGCGTTTAAGCTGTATTTGTTGCTCACGACGTAGCCGGTGGTAATGGTATAAGGCTTCATCATCAATGTTTGTTAAAATAATACCAAAGCGGCCATCAACAATAATGGTTTCTGCTTCATGCAAAAGGGTATGGATATTATGGATACCCGCTATTGCAGGAATATTCAGACTGCGGGCAATAATTGCGGTATGCGATGTCGGACCACCCGTTTGTGTGACGAATGCAGCAATACCCTGGTGCTGCATGAGTACCAGTTCTGAGGGTGAAATGTCATCAGCAACAATAATATGGCCACTAAAGCGTTGTTCTTGTGAATGGTGTACACCATGATGCACCGGGCCACTCAGCAGGTTTTGCATAATAGTATTAACAACATGATCAATATCGTCCCTGCGAGTGCGTAAATAATCATCCTGCATTGAATCAAAAATATGAATGATACTGTCACGTTGTATTTTGAGTGCCCATTCTGCATTGCATTGTCGTTCAAGAATGATTTCAATGGGTGCTGTCGACAACATTTCATCGTTAAGCATTAACAGGTGTGAATGGATAAAAGCTTTTATTTCTGCAGGTGTTGATGCTGGAATATTGTTAAGAACGGAATCGAGGTGGTTCCGGGCATGTGTCAGTGCTTTTTTATAGCGATTGACTTCTTCAGAAATAAATTCTTCCTGAATACTGTATTGAGTTATTTCAAAATCATGTTGCCGGATAATATGGACAGGGCCAATTGCCACACCGGAGGTAATTCTTGTTCCATGCAGGCATAAGGTCATATTCAGCCTGTCTCATCAAAACGATTATTCACAAGTTTTATTAATGCTTCTGTTGCCTGTTGTTCATCGCTGCCTTCAGTAATTAATGTGAGTTCAGTGCCGTTGGATGCGGCCAGCATCATAACGCCCATGATACTTTTTCCATTCACTTTTTTTTCCTGATGTTCAAGAAAGACTTCGCTCTGATATTGGCTGGCCAGAGTGACAAATTTTGCAGCTGCACGTGCATGCAGTCCCAGTTTATTAATAATTTTAATTTTTGATTGTTTCATCGGTTTTATATTTACTCGTATAACATGCAAGTACGCCATCCTTGCCGCCACCAATCGCTTTATCACCGAGTTCATAGAGAGGCAAGGAATGATAATTCATTACCCGAATAAGCATAGGGAGATTCAGGCCTGCAATGGTAATACTGTTGCGGGTATCCAGGTTAGTTGCAATATTGCTGGGTGTAGCACCATAGAGGTCGGTTAATATTAATAGACCGTCACCACTATCGAGTTTGTTGGCAGTGTTCGATATTTCGGCCAACGTTGAGGTGTAATCACAGTCCATTTTAATGCTGATGGCGCGAGCGGGCATTGGGCTGGTACCAATGATTTTTACGGCTGCATCCAGGATAACCTGTCCAATGTTACCATGGGTAATGATAAGAACGCTGACGCCCATGTTTTTTCTCGATATTGTGATGTTGATTATATTACTCTAATTCTCTGTGTCGAACCAAGATATTGGGATAATATTTTTTTAGCTCGGTAGCAATTTTCTCTGTCAGGTAAACGGAGCGATGTTGCCCTCCCGTACAACCGATGGCGATAGTCATGTAACTGCGGTTTTCAGCGATAAATTCAGGTATCCATTTTTTAAGAAACTGCAGAATATCCTGATACATGGCATTAACATCTGTATTTGATTCCAGAAACTCAATGACAGCTTTGTCTTTGCCGGTTTGTGGTCTCAGTTCTGGTACCCAGTGCGGGTTACTTAAACAGCGTACATCAAAAACAAAGTCGGCATTATTTGGAGCACCATGTTTAAAACCAAATGATTCGAACAGGATAGAAGCACTGGATTCATCATCTTTTATCAGCCGCTCTTTCAGGCGTTCCCGTAATTGATGGACATTTGTAATGCTGGTATCGAGTCTTAAATCCGCACAATCTGCAATCGGTTCCAGTAATTTTCTTTCCTTGGCAATGGCTTCACTGAGTGAACGACGTCCCTGACTTAAAGGATGTTTTCGGCGGGTTTCACTAAAGCGTTTGATAATGGTTTCATCATTGGCTTCCAGATAAAAAACCTTGTAGTTAATTTTATGTTCTTTTAGTTCGTCAAGACAGGATTCGAATTCATTAAGACGGTCAGGGATATTGCGAGCATCAATACCAATAGCAATATTCTGTTTTTGTTGGGTATTATTTTTATGCAACTCTTTAATCAGTGCCGGGAGCATACTAATGGGCAAGTTATCGACACAATAGTAGTCCATATCTTCAAGCAGATGCAGTGCAATACTTTTTCCTGAGCCGGATAG
Organism: Chromatiales bacterium; assembly: GCA_027070385.1. Taxonomy (GTDB): domain Bacteria; phylum Pseudomonadota; class Gammaproteobacteria; order UBA6429; family Thiohalophilaceae; genus SZUA-37. The sequence goes on along the minus strand of JALXDW010000020.1, from coordinate 4,973 downwards.
TCCGCTAATGATAATCAGGTTCATGTTAATTTGTTTCATCGTTTGCTTTGTTATCGATATATTGTTGTTGGCGTTTTATAAAATCGTCACTTGCATTGTAGCCGTTTATCATAAGAATGTGATTGCGTACGGCTGCTTCTACAATAACAGCTAAACTCCGGCCAACCGCAACTGGCAGGGTAATTTCAGGTATTTCAACATCCAGAAGTTTTCGGCATTGTTGGCCGCCATCGATTCTGTCAATGGCTGATGGGATGGCTTCTTCAGAAACTTCCAGATTGATAATTAAACTCAGTTTCTTTCTGTTGATCAAGGCATTATCACCAAACATGGCACGTATGTTCAATATCCCCAGTCCACGTACTTCAATAAAGTCTTTTAATATTTCAGGGCACATACCTGCAATGCTATCCGGTGATATTTTTCTGAATTCAATAACGTCATCGGCAATCAGCCGATTTCCTCGAGTGACGAGTTCCAGTGCCAATTCACTTTTACCAATGCCACTGAGGCCGGCCAATAACACACCGACACCGAGTACTTCAAGATAGACACCGTGCAGGGTGACATATTCACTCAGATTATCGGCAAGATAGTATTGAATAAGTTCAACAATCTGGTTGCTGTTTTTGCTTGACTGGATAAGTGCAGTTTGAGTCTTTTTTGCAAGTGCTATCATTTCTGCTGGGGCTTGAAGATTGTTTCCGATAATCACCAGTGCGGGGTTGTTGGCGAATAAATGTTCAATCGCATCGGTAAAGGAGTTTTTTCCTAATCCTTGCAGATATTGCAGTTCGTTTTCACCAATAACCTGTATTAAACTTGGACGAACTAAATTAAGAAAACCAATAAACAGAGTGGGGTGTTGCTCGGTTTGGCAGTGTATGGGTTGCGGATTTTGTTGGCCATAAATCCATTTAAGATTGAGTTTGTCACAGTGTGCATTGAATATGTCATGTACTGTGATGGAAGACATGGCATTAAGGCTAGTGTAATTTTTGCCAGTTATCAAATATTGTTTGAACTTCTTCTGCGGTGTTGGCGTTGCGCAGATTTTCCCGTACTTTTTCATCATTGAGCATTTTGGCCAGTAATGCGAGTGTTTCCAGGTGTTCTTCTTCTGCATTTTCCGGTACCAGCAGAGCAAACATGAGATCAACCGGTTTTTTATCCAGTGCATCGAAATCAATACCGGATTTCAGTTTTATAAAGGCACCTTGGGTTGTATTGATATTTTTAAGTCGACCATGGGGAATGGCGACACCGTAACCAATACCGGTTCCGCCCAGGCGTTCTCTGGCAATAAGGCTGTCGAAAACATCATTGGCATTGACGCCCTCACAGCTTTTGGATATTAATTGGCTTAATATTTCAAAGGCACGTTTTTTACTGTTTGCTTCGACGTTGCAAAGAATACGACTGGTTTGAATAAATTCACTAACTTGCATCTAGATTTTAATCCTTCTATTTTTATTATTTGCCGGTCTGTCAATATGATGACCGACCGGCTTTGCTAATAATAAAGCGAGACGAATTTTATTCCTCTTCGGTTGAAGCGTCTACCTGTTTCTGCTGTCGACCGGCTTGTTTGTGGTGATCGGTTATTTTTTCTTTGTGTTTTTTAATTTGTCGGTCCAGTTTGTCGGTGAGGGAATCAATGGCAGCATACATATCAGTATCTTCAGATTCAGCGTGGACACTGGTACCACTTAAATGCAGGGTTGCTTCTGCTTTCTGGCGCAGTTTTTCAACGGTAAGAATCACGTTAACTTTTGACATATGGTCAAAGTGACGTTCTAATCTGTCAAATTTTGATGAGACATATTGGTGTAGAGAATCTGTAACATCAACATGATGACCGCTTACATTTAATTGCATATGTTTTCTCCTTTGTTTGACTACATTGGTATGGTTCGGTTCATAATAGACCGGGTTGTTTTAAGTGAATTGTTTCCTTTCATTCGATGATGGGATGGATAACGATTCCCGGTATTTTGCAACGGTGCGTCTTGCTACTTTAATACCTTGATCAGCCAGAATATCGGCTAATTTACTGTCACTTAATGGTTTGCTGTGGTTTTCAGCGGCAATGAGCTTTTTCAATAAGGCTCGAATGGCCGTGGCTGAACATTCACCACCACTGACGGTGCCAACATGGCTGGAAAAGAAATATTTCAGCTCGAATATGCCACGTGGGGTGTGCATGTATTTTTTGGTAGTGACACGGGAAATGGTGGATTCATGCATATCCACCTCTTCAGCAATATCATGCAAAACCAGTGCTTTCATGGCTTCTTCGCCATGTTCCAGGAAGCCCAGCTGGCGATTAACAATACTGGTTGAAACTTTCAGCAGGGTTTCATTGCGGCTTTGCAGGCTTTTAATAAACCAGCGAGCTTCTTGCAGGTGGTTTTTCATTTCGGTGTTGTCACTGCTGTTATTCACTTGTTTAATCAGACTGGCGTAGTGACTGTTAATGCGGATCTTGGGGGCTGAGTCAGGATTGAGTTCAACAACCCACTTATCTTTTTTCTTGCTGACAAAAACATCAGGTACAATGTATTCAGGATTACTGTCTGTAATATGGCTACCAGGGCGTGGGTTGAGTGATTGAATCAGGTTAATCATTTCTCTGAATTCAGGTTCAGAGATTTTCATCTGTCTCATGATTTGAGTATAGTCACGATTTGCTAATTGCTCAAAGTGTTGCTGAACCAGCTGTTTGGTCATTTCCAGGTAATCAGCCGTATTATCCAGCTGTGCCAACTGAATTATCAGGCTTTCTTTCAAGTCGCGAGCTGCAATACCCGGGGGGTCAAAATTTTGTATTTGATGCAAGACGGCCGTGACTTCATCGAGTTCAATATCATATTCATTCACCAGTCCCTGATGAATTTCTTCAATGCTGCTTTTTAGAAATCCATCATCATTAATGGAATCAATAATCGCTTCGGCAATAATGGAATCAGTTTTGCTAAAATGTGTCAGCTCACGTTGCCAGTTCAGATGTTGTTGCAAGCTTTCACCGGTAATGGAAACGGGTTCAAAGTCACTGTTATCCGGTGCTGCACTGCTGGCGGTTGGCAGGTGTGACATTGAATCGTAAATATCTTCCCAGACAGTATCAACGGCCAGTTCATCGGGAATGGTGTTTTCGTCGGTTAAGCTATTTTCAATATTTGCGGGTTCGGTATTATCGTCAGTGCCGAGTTTATCTTCGCCTTCAGTCTTTTTTTCATTTTGGGAGTTTTGTTCGGTCGTGGTTGCAGGGACTGTATCATCGGCTGTTTCCAGCATCATATTGGAGTCCAGTGCTTCCTGAATTTCATTACTCAACTCAACGGTGGAGAGCTGTAGCAGGCGGATAGCCTGTTGAAGTTGGGGGGTCATCGTTAGCGATTGACCAATACGCAGTTGTAAGCCTTGTTTCATAGGGTATTTATTTTAGCCAGATTTTTTAGTGGGTGTATAAAATGGATTATTGGGTAATACGGTGTATGCATTCGGTCCGACATTTTTGTTACTGGCATAGTGTGAGTCTAGCGTATATTTATAATGATTGCAGAATGATTATAACTTGAAATTTTCACCTAAATAGACTTTACGCACTTGTTTGTCCTGAAGTAAATGATCTGGATCACCCTGGGCGATAACTTCGCCATTATTCATAATATAGGCACGTTGGCAAATCCCAAGGGTTTCCCTTACATTATGGTCGGTAATTAAAACACCGATATCTCGCTCTTTTAAATGCGATATTATATTCTGGATATCCAGAATTGAAATGGGATCGACGCCTGCAAAAGGCTCGTCGAGAAGAATAAAACGGGGGTCGGTTGCCAGTGCTCGGGCAATTTCAACCCGGCGACGTTCTCCGCCAGACAGACTCATGCCAATATTGGAACGGATATGGCCAATATGAAGTTCATCGAGTAATTCTTCCATTTTTTGCTGTTGTTGAAAGGGAGCCAGTTCTTTTCGCGTTTGTAATATGGCCAGAATATTATCCGCAACAGAAAGTTTGCGGAAAATAGAGGCTTCCTGAGGCAAATAACCAATACCACGCTGTGCGCGCAAGTGCATGGGGAGCAGAGTAATATCCTGGCCATTGAGTTCAATGCGGCCACTGTCGGATTTTATTAGACCAACGACCATATAAAACGAGGTGGTTTTACCCGCACCGTTGGGCCCCAGTAAGCCAACAACTTCGCCACTGTTTATTTCAAGGTTGACATTTTTTACTGTATCGCGCTTTTTGTAGCTTTTACAGAGATTGATTGCTTTCAGGGAGGCCATTTTTATTTTTGTGCTTTTTTGTTTTTCTTTTGTTCGGATTTATCGGGTTCGATAACCGCGTGTACCCGGTTTTTATTGTTGGCCCCTTTTCGGGCTGAAACAGTACTATTGCGAGTATTGTATTCGATTCGCTCGCCTTTGAGCAGATTTTTACCTTGAGAAACGGAGGCATTCTGAGTCAAATAAACAAGCTCGTCTCGGGTGATAAATTCCATTTTACCGGCTTTGGCTTGCACCCGTTGTTTTACATTATCCTGTTGTTGTTCAAAGCTGGCCGGTTTGCCAGTAACAATGATTTTTTTGAGCTTCCCCTTTGGTTGGTGAATAACAATTCTGTTGCCTTTTAATACAAGGCTTCCTTGGGTGAACACCACATTACCGTTATAAACACTGATACCGGTTTTTTCATTTAATTGAACATTGTCGGCTTTAATTGTAATGGGTTGGTCGCGGTCACTTGAAAGCGCAAAACTGATAGCCGGCAGCAATAATAATATCAATATCAGCTGAATTGATTTGTTAATTAGTAACATCGTAGGACCCTTCAACATCGGATAATAATTCAAGCCGACCATCTGCTAAGTATACACGCATCCCGACGGCTTTTAAGCGGTGTTTGTCTGTTTGAATAAAAACGGTTTGTTGTGTTTCTGCGTAATCCTGATCGGTTTTTATTG
>JALXDW010000019.1 GCA_027070385.1 Chromatiales bacterium | reverse complement strand
CAATTTACCGGACTTTACGGAACTTGCAGCAGAAAACAGTCCGGCTGTTGTTAATATTAGTACCAAGCAAAAAGTTAAAGCACATAAAAAACTGCCACATGGTTTGAAAATTCCAAACATGCCGGAAGGTTCCCCATGGAATGATTTGTTCAAACGTTTTTTTGAAGACCGGGAAAATAATGAAGGTTTTAACTCGCAGTCACTAGGCTCGGGATTTATCATTGATGCAGACGGTTATATTGTTACCAATCATCATGTGGTTAAGGGAGCCGATGAAATTCTGGTACGCTTGTCCGACCGTCGTGAATTATTAGCAAAGTTAATTGGTAGTGATGAGCGTTCTGATATTGCACTTTTAAAAATTGAAGCCGATCATCTGCCTGTCGTAAAGATAGGTGATTCCGACAAATTAAAAGTCGGTGAATGGGCGATGGCGATTGGTTCACCTTTTGGATTTGATCATTCCATTTCGGTAGGGGTTGTCAGTGCTGTTGGTCGTAGTAACTTGCCGAATAGTAATTATGTGCCGTTTATTCAAACCGATGTTGCAATCAACCCGGGAAATTCAGGTGGTCCATTATTTAATTTAGGTGGGGAAGTCATCGGCATTAACTCACAAATTTATACCCGTTCGGGTGGATTTATGGGCTTGTCGTTTTCAATTCCCATTAATGTTGCAATGAATGTTGTTGAGCAACTTAAAGAAAAAGGTCATGTGACGCGTGGCTGGTTGGGTGTCTTGATACAGGAAGTTAATCGTGAGCTTGCTGAGTCGTTTGGGATGAAACAACCTCGTGGTGCAGCTATTTTGAAAGTCATTGATGACAGTCCAGCTGCTAAAGCCGGGTTTAAAATTGGTGATGTGATCGTTAAATTTGGTAAGAAAGAAATTTATCGTTCTTCTGATTTACCTTTGGCAGTGGGTACAACCGAGGTTGGTAAAAGGGTGAAAGTTAAAATAATCCGTGAAGGTAAACCCCGAACATTGACGGTGAAAGTAGAGGAGTTACCTAATCAGGATGAACTGGCTGAAGTTGAGGGCTCCACTCGAAAGGTGCAGGTGAATAAACTGGGCATGTCGGTTATGGATATTAGCCAGGAGCAACGTGAACAGTCGGGCATGGATAAACGCGGTATATTGGTCAAACGTGTTTTTGATGGTGCAGCGCGTGATGCAGGTATTCGCAGTGGTGATATTTTGCTTAAACTGAACTACAAAGATATCAATTCCGTGAAAGACTTCAAGAAAGTGCTTAAAAGTTTACCGAAAGGTAAATCAGTACCGGTACTGATTCAACGTAAAAAATCACCGATATTTTTAGCCATTAAAATTCCTGAATAGAGCTTCACTGTTGGCTAGATTGAAAACGGAACTGACTGTTTATTCTCGAGCAGGGTGTCATTTGTGTGATGCCCTGATCGATGAATTAACAGAATTTTGTCGCTGCCATCCCTTTAGCTATACAACGATTGAAATTTCAGGCAATGATGAGCTTGAACAGCGTTATGGTCTTAAAGTGCCTGTGGTGGCTTATCAGGATCATGTTTTGTGTGAATATTTCTTCGATAGTCAGGTAATCACCGCATATTTCGGCAAATCGGCAGAAAATTAGGTACAATAGAGCCTCTGTCAGGTTTTGAAATGCAGGCTGGTGTTATTTTGGGCTTTCAATCAAAAAAACTTGAACAAGCGCAGTTGATGCGCTTTTTTTATTATATAAATCAAGGTGTTGTAGTTTGACTGATCTGTCTCATATACGCAATTTCTCAATTATTGCCCATATCGATCATGGTAAATCGACGATTGCTGATCGTTTTATCCAGGTTTGTGGTGGGTTAAGTGAACGGGATATGCAAGCGCAGGTACTGGATTCAATGGATCTGGAAAAAGAGCGGGGGATTACGATAAAAGCCCAGAGCGTCACACTGGATTACCATGCAAAAGACGGTGAAACCTACCAGCTTAATTTCATTGATACACCAGGTCATGTTGATTTTAGCTATGAAGTATCGCGTTCACTGGCCGCTTGTGAAGGTGCTTTACTGGTTGTGGATGCCTCACAAGGGGTGGAAGCACAGAGTGTGGCAAACTGTTATACCGCAATAGATCAAGGGCTGGAGGTGTTACCGGTTCTGAATAAAATTGATTTACCGGCAGCAGAACCTGAACGCGTCAGTCAGGAGATTGAAGACATTATTGGTATTGATGCAACGGATGCACTGCATGTCAGTGCTAAATCCGGACAGGGCATTGATGAATTACTTGAAATGTTGGTGAAAAAAATTCCACCACCGACAGGCGATGTAGATGCCCCTTTACAGGCTCTCATTATTGATTCCTGGTTTGACAGTTATGTTGGTGTGATTTCCCTTGTGCGGATTATGCAAGGGACTTTAAAACCCAAGCAGAAAATAACCATGATGGCGGCAGGACGAAACTATTCGGTTGATCAGGTGGGCGTTTTTACCCCTAAGCGTAAAGTAATGGATAGCTTAAAGGCGGGGGAAGTGGGCTTCTTAATTGCCGGAATCAAGGAAATCGATGGGGCACCGGTCGGCGACACTATTACCACCACTGACAAGCCAGCGGATAAAGCACTTGAAGGCTTTAAAGCTGTTCAGCCACAGGTTTTTGCCGGCTTGTTTCCTGTTGTCGGTGACGACTACGAAGCATTGCGTGAAGCACTTGCCAAGTTACGCCTGAACGATGCTGCACTGTTTTATGAACCGGAAACCTCTCAAGCACTTGGGTTTGGTTTCCGTTGTGGTTTTCTGGGTATGC
>JALXDW010000018.1 GCA_027070385.1 Chromatiales bacterium | reverse complement strand
ACCATCAACCAGTGATTTAATGGCATTATTAATTTGTTGTTCAACAAGACCGCCCATTTCAAGTACGCGATTGCGAATTTCTTCCAGTTCAATATTAAACTGATGTGAAATATGTTGCCCGGTATTTATTTTGTCCATATTTTTTATCTCCAGCCATCCGGCATTAAGTCTGTCATTTTAACCATAACGGCCTGTAATGTAATCTTCTGTTTGTTTTGTTGAAGGATTGGTAAAAATCTGATTGGTATTATCAAACTCAATGAGTTTGCCCATGTACAAAAAGGCAGTGTAGTCTGAAACACGAGCTGCTTGTTGCATATTGTGAGTTACAATAACAATAGTATAATTCTGTTTTAATTCATGAATCAATTCTTCAATTTTCAGGGTGGATATCGGGTCAAGTGCAGAGGCCGGCTCATCCAATAGTAGCACCTCCGGTTCAATCGCAATAGCACGTGCAATGACCAGCCGTTGTTGCTGACCACCGGAAAGTCCGAGGGCACTGTCATGTAAACGATCTTTTACTTCATCCCAAAGAGCGGCACCTTTTAATGATTTTTCAACAATCTCATCCATTTTACGACGGTTACTTTCACCTTTTAAACGCAAACCATATGCAACATTTTCATATATCGACTTTGGAAACGGGTTTGGCTTCTGGAATACCATACCAATTTCCTGTCTTAAATTGGCAACATTGACGTCCTTGGCAAAAATATTCTGACCATTAATTTCAATACTGCCATCAATATGGCAATTATCCACCAGATCATTCATGCGATTAAAGCAACGCAACAATGTGGATTTGCCACAACCACTGGGGCCAATAAAAGCCGACACGCGTTTTTCCGGGATACTCAGATTAATATCGAATAGTGCCTGTTTCTCGCCATAGTGTAAATTCAGATTGCTGACCTTCAGGCACTCTTTTTCATCGGCCAGTTTACTGGCAGCATTAGTGGCGGAATGGATGGTTTGTGTGAATGAAGTCTGCATGATTTTTCCAGTGAGTCTTTGAGCCGTTAAAAATTAATAGTTATGAATCCAGGTTACGGTATTTTTCACGTAAGTTATTTCTAATCCAGATAGCGGATAGATTTAGAACAACAATGACCAGCACCAATAAAAAAGAGGTGGCATAAACCAGAGGACGCGCTGCTTCAACATTGGGGCTCTGGAACCCAACATCATAAATATGAAACCCCAAGTGCATGAATTTTCTGTCCAGGTGTAAAAAAGGAGCACTGCCATCTAAAGGTAATGACGGTGCCAGTTTAACCACCCCAACCAGCATTAATGGTGCAACTTCTCCTGCCGCTCGCGCAATCGCCAGAATCATACCGGTCATCATCGATGGGGTTGCCATAGGAATAATAATACGCCATAACGTCTCAGCTTTGGTTGCCCCCAGTGCCAGGCTACCTTCACGTAATGCCTTTGGGATTCGTGACAAACCTTCTTCTGTGGCGACGATAACAACCGGTACAGTCAGAATGGCTAAAGTGAGTGATGACCAGAGTATTCCGGGTGTGCCAAAGGTTGGTGTGGGCAATGCTTCAGGAAAAAAGATTTGGTCAATCTCACTGCCAAGAAAATAGATAAAGAAGCCCAGACCAAAAATCCCGTAAACAATGGATGGCACACCTGCCAGGTTATTCACTGCAATACGAATAAGACGGGTAAGTGGCCCTTGCTTGGCGTATTCACGTAGATAAATAGCAGCAATGACACCACAAGGTGTGACCAATATTGCCATTAGCATGACCATTAAAACAGTGCCGAAAATAGCCGGGAAAATTCCCCCTTCAGTATTTGCTTCACGTGGCTCATCAAAGACAAATTCGGACAGCTTTGAAAAATAGGTACTGATCCGACCAAAAAGAGTCAGTGCATTCGGTTGATATGCTCTTACAATTTTTGCAAGAGGGATAACCACTTTCTGCCCATCCATGATTTCCGCATTTACTGAATAGGTGTTGATATCTTTGTACAATACATTCAGTATTTTTTTGAGTTCATCGTAGCGTTTATGCAAAGCCGTTTCTGATACGCCTATTTCAGCTAGTGATTCTTTGTCGTTAATTCCTTCGAGTGCAAATTTACGTCGTTTCAAACGCAAGCGTTCAAGCTGATAGTTGATGTCACCAATTTTATTTTTTTCAATATCACGAATTTCGTCATAGAGCTCATTGGTTTCGTTAATTAATGGTTGCAACTTTTGCCATGCTGTTTCCTCTGTTGCAAACGTTTTTCCATTTTTTGTGATACTTTTAATGTAGCCATAGAAGTTACCCCATTCGCGGCGTTCAATCTGCACAATATTTTCAGGGTAGTGGAAAGTTGTATTTTCAGGAAAAATAACCCAGCGAAAATCACTGCCAAGTTTGTCACGGTTACCGACTTTAAGCAGATAGCGAGTAATCAATTCCTTGTCTGTTTTTATATCCACACCCATATCACGGATACGATTCACTGGTACTTCTTCGGTTTCAATGATTTCACCAATGAGAGTAACGTGCTGTTGGGCATTAACCAGCTCGGCTTCAATAATGGTTGCAGGCCAGAAGTGGCTTAATCCACGCACAGCAATTAACAACAACAAGCCAACAACAATAATAATACTGGTGCTAACAGCAGAGGCATTTAACCATATCCACGGATCGCCACTTTTAAACCATTTTTTTATCATAATGAACTGTACTTTTTGCGTAAGCGTTGACGAATAATTTCTGCAACCGTATTAAAGATAAAAGTAAAGGCAAACAGCACCAGTGCAGCAAGAAATA
>JALXDW010000017.1 GCA_027070385.1 Chromatiales bacterium | reverse complement strand
CTTTTTGTTAATATCAAAGTGGATCGTGAGGAACGCCCTGATCTGGATAAAATATACCAAAGTGCCCACCAGCTGCTTAACCAACGTGGTGGTGGCTGGCCACTCACGGTTATCCTCACCCCTGAAGAACAAATCCCGTTTTTTGCCGGTACTTATTTCCCGGATACCCCCAAACATGGTATGCCCTCCTTTACCGAAGTCCTTGAACGCGTGGAAAATTTTTACCGGCAGCATCGGGACGAGATCAACCAACAAAATGAATCGTTATTAAATGCCCTTCATAATATGGCCAATATGCCTGACAATGGTACACAAAACCTTGGCAGTTTCCCTATTGACAGTTGTCGCCAACAACTGGCAAAAATGTATGATAAAGAATTCGCTGGCTTTGGTGATGCGCCCAAGTTTCCCCATCCAACCAATCTTGAATTTCTACTGCGCCATTATCTGGCAACTTACCAGAGTGAACAGGCCGATAGCACATCGTATAACATGGTAGTAAATACTTTAACGGCTATGGCCAACGGTGGTCTTTATGATCAACTGGGTGGTGGCTTTTACCGCTATTCGGTTGATAAACAGTGGGACATCCCTCATTTTGAAAAAATGTTGTACGATAATGGTCCTTTAATTGCTTTGTACGCTCAAGCCGGTCATCTTTTTAATAATGATGCGTTTAAAAAAACGGCTCGTCAAAGTGCTGAATGGGTTATGCGTGAAATGACGTCAGCGGAAGGCGGCTACTATTCAACACTCGATGCCGACTCTGAAGGTGAAGAGGGTCGTTTCTATGTATGGAGTCGTGAACAAATCAAGCAATGTCTGACTGAGCAGGAGTACTTGATTGCAGAACAACGTTACGGTTTAAAAGAAGCTCCCAACTTCGAAGGTAAGTGGCACCTTAATATAAAAACAAATACAGCAGAGATTGCAAAACTGCTGCAGCTATCTGAATCAGAAACAGAAAAGCATATCCAGAGCATTAATCAAAAATTATTTTCCAAACGTGAGCAACGTATACGCCCTGGTCGTGATGAAAAAATTCTGACTGCATGGAATGCTTTAATGATAAAAGCGATGACTATTTCCGGGAAATTGCTGCAACAGGAAGATTTCATCTCCTCGGCACACAAGGCGATTGATTTTGTTCACAACACCTTGTTTAAAGACCAGCGGTTACTCGCAACATATAAAAATGGCCATGCACATTTAATGGCGTATCTGGATGATTATGTTTTTATGATTGATGCCTTATTAGAATCACTGCAAGCCAACTGGCGAACCCGGGATCTTGAGTTTGCCATCCAGCTAGCTGACATCGTCATGCAACACTTTTATGATGAAGACAAAGGCGGCTTTTATTTTACTGCCGATGATCATGAAACACTGATCCTGCGTCCAAAACCATTAATGGATGAAGCCATTCCTGCCGGTAATGGTATTGCAGCCTATGTACTCAACCGGCTGGGGCATCTTATTGGTGAACAACGTTATATTGACGCTGCCGAGAACACACTACACTATGCATGGCCTTCACTCACACAAATTCCTCATGCCCATGGCGCACTGCTATTTGCACTGGATGAAATACTGAACCCACCCGGTATCCTTATTATTCGTGGCAAATCATCAGAAGCAGAACGATGGCAACAAATCTGTGATAAAAACGACCCACTCAAACAACTTACCTTTGTCATACCGGATTCAGAAACGCAATTACCGGGGTTATTAAATGAGCGTACCCCGCAAGGTAATACTTGTGCTTATTATTGTTCAGGCACAAGTTGCAAACCCCTTATTACCGATATAAATAAATTAACAGACTTGCTAAAAAAACAAGAGCGGTGACTCAACATCAGTCATCATAACCGTGGCCCTGCCCACGTCCTTTATTGTGCTTTTTATGTTTTTTCTTAAAATAACCAGGCGGATAGAACTTTCTGTGTTGACGGTGATAACGATAAGGCGTATCTGTTTCCAGTTCCAATGAAACATGTGTTCCCAAACGCAACCGCAAAGTATCAGGCAAGGTTGCAGATAGCTTCCAATGTCCACTGCTTAAATAGAAATAGGATCGTCTACGCAAATCAAAATATACTTCTACATCCGGATAATAATAATACCGATACTGAGCACGACGACCATGAGCCGGTGCATGGGCAGGCGGACTATTATGCCCAGCTGAAACATGTACCCCCGGAGCACGAACAGGGACGGTTCGACAGGCAGAAATAGTAAGCAAAATAACAAAAAAGATCAGTAATTGCTTCAATGGGCTGGACTGGAACATAAATACAACCTCTTACAGCTACATTCGTTTATATAGATACTAGTCGATCATTGATAAATCCGCTAAGATCAATTTCACATTTATATTCGATAACCTGAAATAACGATGAATAAAGCTGACAATATCTACGCTCGGAAAAAATCACATTTAATTGACTTTGTGTTTGACGAAGCGGTTGCTGACGTATTTCCGGATATGATCCGCCGCTCTGTACCCGGCTATGAAAATATCATCACAATGATTGGCTTGTTCGCAGAACAATATATTCAACCAGATTCAAACTGTTATGATCTTGGTTGTTCATTAGGTGCTTCTACCCTGGCTTTACGTCACCACATTAATAAGGAAAACGTCAATATTATTGCGGTTGATAATGCCGAATCAATGATTCAGCGCTGTAAAAAAAATATTGACAAAGATTCATCCGCTATTCCTGTTGAAATTATTTGTGATGATATTCAAAATATAACCATCAACAATGCATCTATTATTATTG
>JALXDW010000016.1 GCA_027070385.1 Chromatiales bacterium | reverse complement strand
TTCGACAGAACCGCTCGTGAAGCATCCGACTGATCCACAGCTCAAACGTCAGCTTACTGTTAATGAATTGGCGAAAGCCAAAACCATTGATAAAAAGCTGGTCGCAGGCATGTCTCGAACCCGACAAGTTGAAATGCTGGGACAGAGTGTGCTGGGTGTCGCTTTTCAGGCGGTTGGCCGGAACATCGGCGAGTGTCTGAAAGCGCAATATCTTTCACAGCCGGTTGCAGCTTAGGAGGTCGATATGTCAGAGATTGAGTATGTAGAAGATGGTGCTCTGGTGGAATCCACATCAACCTATCACTATGTTGCTGAAAATGGGACGGAGCTGATCGAGCCAGAAATATCGGAAGCGGCTACACTTCGTGTTTACAACGAAAACGACGAAGAGTGGCGTGAAGTGAAGTGGCAGTTTGAACGCGGTAAGCCAGCTCGACTTTATTACGCCGATTGATATTCAGCCCCTCGTAAGAGGGGCTTTTTTTTATGAAAAAAGTAATGTGGACAAGTTTGTTGCATTTGTGGACACGTTTAAAAGTTGTCCATATAGAAATTGGACTGAGTTCAACTTGACTTTTTAACCCTCCCCTCATTTAATTGAGGGGTCTTTCCAGTGCCGGTGGCCAGCATAGTTGAAACTGGCTATGCCAGCTGGGCGATACCGGAAAGACCGAATTATTCCCTGTCGTGAGGTTATCACGATACCCTTCCAGTCATTCTTTGAATGGCTGGCCCAAGGCGATCTGAACCACCCAGCGCAAGCTGAAGTTCGCCGCACAGTCTGACTGTGATCGGTTCATTCCTTTCACTTCGATGCAATCAATCGCATCACTCACCTAACGGGAGAAAAACCTCCCGTTGCGGGATTGTTTTCTCCTTTTTATTAAGCTGGAGAAAACAGATGACAATACAGGCAAAAATATCTGCTCATTGTGAACTACACCCTGCGTTCGAGAAATATCGTGACCAGCCAGGTAAGGTCATTTCCTTCAGTAAGGACCGAGGAAAAGCGTGGGATACAGGTTCAGTGATCCTGCAATTTGAGGATGGCAGAAAACTTGGTTTTCCCGTGAGTGATATTGATCTAATAGATCGCAAGATCATTCGATATTGCGATGTCGCTGACTACCATGAATTTTACTATGGTAGAGGCTCACCTTGTTAAACCAAGCAAAATGATTGAAGCAATTTATCAGGTTGCTCAATATTATTTTTTATTCAACCCTGGCGGGGCTTACCCGTTGGGTATCTCCGTCTTTTTTTACTGATGGAGGTATCACACAATGGGATTCTTTTCATGGAAAACCGCCGACTCGCAAGAGTCAATCATGAACGCTTACACCGATCAATGCCGACCGGTGTATTTGCTTCAACCTGACGGACAGCCGCCTATACTGGAGCCGGCCTATCAAGGCTATGGCGACTTTGGTGGTGTCAATGCTTATGTCTGGCTTGCAGAGCATAATCTGGATGAATCAGCGCGTGAGGGCTGGTCTGTTGAAATGCTGAGTCAATATGGCATTTTGCTCGATACAGGTACTTACTGTGTCGATCAGGAAACCGGGATATCCTGAGGTTGGTGGCACTGCGATTCTGGATCATTGCATCGTCAGGATCGTCAATGCTGAAACCGGTGCCGATCTTTACCAGCATCATAATTATCACCGTGGCGTATTCTCTCTACATGAATTTTATGAGGGAGATTATGAGGCGGAAATCCGCGTTGATGGCAAAACTCATGCCCGTTTTAAAACCATGATCAATGCCTATCACTGGATGGCCTTCATGGTCGGTAAGTCATTTCTAAAAATCTGCGAATAAGCCTATTCGCTATCTCACCCATTGGGGATTCATCCCCTTTGGGGGTGTTTCCCCTTTTTTATCATTAAATTGGAGAAACACATGAAAATTGAATTGAAAAACTTTAAACACGCTGCTTTTGCTTCACAGGAAACATTGTGCTTCAACGCCACAGTCTATGTGGATGGAAAACGCATGTTCGAAGCATCTAATAGCGGCAATGGGGAATGTAACCGGGTTGTGCCACTCAAGGGATGCAGTTCTGCTGATCTTCAAAGAGTGTCCGACTGGATTGCCAGCCAGCCCAAGATAAAAATCCAGGGCGATAAAGAGATCGACGATGATATCGACTTTTTTATCAGCCGCCTGGCAAATCGTGAGGTTATGAAAAAAGGCATCAAAAGGCTCTTGCGTAAATCTGTAGTGATTTGTACAGCAGATTCAGGGCAGGATGGATTGACAGGTTTAAAGCTGAAACCTAAAGATTTGAACGATGCGAATCGAGTACGAATCAAGGAGGTTTACCCTAAATGCCTGATTGTGAATGACCTGGATATAGAGCAAGCTCTGGACCTTTACATGGCAACTGACGAAATTTCTTCGGGAAAAACGGTAGCTGAGGTTTATCAGGAAATTTGGTCACAGCTTCATTAACTAAATCGATTGTTATTGGATACTTACCCTTCACATTGAAGGGTAAGTATCACTAATTTTTCCACTATTTTGAAACAAGTAATGCCGCCGGCCATACGATTACAAGAAATGCGGCTTTAAAATACTTACTAACTAAATTAGCAGGCGTGATCTCAACGAGTGAGAACGACCCAATTTTATTATCCAGGACTAACACACCGACTCCAGACCAAACCCCTATAACCAAACCATATGTCGAAGCAGGGATAATCCATATCGGCTGAAATGAACCGGCAACCCAAAGAATAAACACTGATAACATCACTAAAAATATTCTACTCATCATCTTGTACCATCTTT
>JALXDW010000015.1 GCA_027070385.1 Chromatiales bacterium | reverse complement strand
TTGCAGCAGGTGGTGATCCGAAAAAAGTTGTTTTTTCCGGTGTGGGTAAACGTGCCGATGAAATGCAACGTGCGTTAGAGTCAGGTATTTATTGTTTTAACGTTGAATCAGAAGCAGAGTTAATGACGTTAAACAGTGTTGCAGAAAAAATGAATTTGCAGGCACCGATTTCGCTGCGTGTTAATCCGGATGTAGATGCTAAAACGCACCCCTATATATCAACCGGTTTAAAAGATAATAAATTTGGTATCGCTATCGAACAGGCTGAAACGGTATATTTGAAAGCGGCTCGTTTGCCGAATATCAATGTACAGGGTGTAGACTGTCATATTGGATCACAATTAACGGAGTTATCTCCTTTCGTTGATGCGCTGAAGCGGGTACTGGTTTTAATTGAGCGTTTGCAGTTGCAAGGTATAGAGTTGCAACATATCGATCTCGGTGGCGGACTGGGTATTCAGTATGATGATGAGCAGCCACCGCTGCCTGCTGATTATGCTAAAGCCGTTGCGGATGTGCTGGGTGATCGGCAGTTCAAACTATTGATTGAACCCGGTCGTGCTATTGCCGGCAATGCCGGTATTTTAGTGACTAAAGTAGAGTACCTTAAAAAAGTCGATGAACACAGTGGAGAAGGTAAAAACTTTGCAATAGTTGATGCTGCTATGAATGATTTAATGCGTCCGGCACTTTATTCCGCCTGGCAAAAAATTATACCGTTAAATGAAAACAGCGATGCGGATGAAAAAGTTTATGATGTCGTCGGGCCGGTTTGTGAAACAGGTGATTTTCTGGGCAAGGAACGTCGCTTGCGTATTCAGGCCGGTGATTATCTGGCGGTACGCTCTTCCGGTGCCTATGGTTTTACCATGAGTTCAAACTACAATACGCGGGAACGTGCAGTTGAGATTATGGTTGATGGTAACAAGGCTTATGTGGTTCGGCAGCGTGAAAAAATTCCGGAGCTGTTTGCAAATGAAAATCTTTTGCCCGCTTAACAGGACAGGGTGAATATGTTTTATAAGTGGCAATAAAATTTATGAATATTCAGTTCTCAAAAATGCATGGCCTGGGCAATGATTTTGTCGTGATTGATGCTGTATCCCAACAAATTCAGCTAACCGTAGAGCAAATACAGTTTCTTGCCGATCGACATTTTGGTATTGGTTGTGATCAGTTATTGCTGGTTGAAAAAGCACACCAGGCCGGTATTGATTTCCGTTATCGAATTTTTAATTCGGATGGTAGTGAGGTTGAGCAATGTGGTAATGGCGCACGTTGCTTTGCACGTTTTGTTCGGGCAAAAGGCTTAACGGATAAAAATAATATTCTGGTTGAAACCCAAAGTGGCGTAACAGAGCTTTGTGTTGACGATAAAGAAAATGTCACCGTGGACATGGGTCTGGCAGATTTTTCAGCTGCCGCATTACCAATGGATACCGATTTACTGGGTATACTTGATAATGGAAGGTATCGCATCAAGGTCAATCAAGACACGATAGAGTTTGGTGCAGTTTCCATGGGTAATCCGCATATTGTTATACTGGTTGAGGATATTGAACAGGCCGGAGTCGAAAGTATTGGTCCGTTGCTTGAATCGCATCGTGCTTTTCCACAACGGGTGAATGTTGGTTTTATGCAAATCATTGACCGGCAAACTATTCACTTGCGTGTTTTTGAGCGTGGTGCAGGAGAAACCAAAGCCTGTGGTAGTGGTGCATGTGCAGCTGTTGTGGTTGCTCAGCAGTGGGGGTTGTTGGACAGTGATGTACAAGTACAGTTACCCGGTGGTCCGTTATTGATACGGCATCAAGAGAATGCCCATGTGTTTCTAAATGGTGATGCGACATTGGTTTTTGATGGTCAAATAAGCTTGTGACTTTTGGCGTATTTTATATTAAAGTCAATAACCTTATATAAGGTACAGGAACATACTCTATGACTGTTCATAAAAATACAGTTCCCCGGCAAGAAAAAATAACGGAGCATGATATTGTACGCTACCTGCGAGATCACCCTGATTTTTTTGAGCAGCATCAGGACTTACTGGCTGATATGGTTTTATTGCATGAAAGTGGCAATGCAGTATCATTAATCGAAAGACAAGTCGCTATTTTGCGAGAACAAAAAGAAGATGCACGTGCCAAATTACATGCTCTTATTCAGGTTGCCGAAAAAAATGAACAATTAAGTCAGCGTTTTAATACTCTTATTCTTGCTTTGCTTGACACCCGGTCTTTTGGTCAGGTGATTGATTTTGTACAGCAGCGGCTGCTCAAGGATTTTGATGCACACCGTGTTTCCATTCGTGTCCTGAAAGATTCTCCTGTTTCCCAGCAACAAACATCAGCGTCAGTCAGTCATGACACATATAACATGGCCTTGTTTGACAAGGTTATTGAAAATCGCAAACCGGTTTGTGGCCGTTTACCAATAGATCAGCTGGAACAGTTATTTAATGACGACTATGAAAAAATTCGTTCAGCCGCACTTATCCCTTTAATAAAAGATGATAAAAGTGATTGCATCGGTTTATTGGCCATTGGCAGTACAGACAAGGATCGCTTTCGCGCTGATATGGGCATGGTATCCGCCTCTTATCTACTATCTGGGTGAATTGACGAGCGAGGTGTTGCTCGTGCCCCTTTTGTCATTGTCTGTATATTGCCTTTATGCGTGGGACTCTAAAGTTCGCTGCGTCGCTTTTGCAGGCCAATCTCAATCGGAGTCGAATTGCGATTCCGGCAAAAACAACTCGCTTGAGCTGGACGCCGGCGCGTCCAAGCGATTAGCCAACGG
>JALXDW010000014.1 GCA_027070385.1 Chromatiales bacterium | reverse complement strand
CATCGGCACCGAGTTCACCAAAATATTGCACCAGGTTATAAGTAAACGAGTCATAATTATCTATCATCAATAACATTATTTATGCACTCCATCTAAACCTGCAGCAGCCTGTTCAACGGCTTTAAATACTGCGCGGCCTTTATTCATGGTTTCGTCCCATTCACTTTGTGGCACAGAGTCATACACCACACCGGCACCGGCCTGAATATGTAATACATTATCTTTTATCACTGCCGTTCTGATTGCAATGGCAGTATCCATATTACCATTCCAGGATAAATATCCCACTGCACCACCGTACACACCGCGTTTCACGGGTTCTAATTCATCAATAATTTCCATTGCACGAATTTTTGGTGCGCCGGACAATGTCCCCGCCGGAAACGTTGCGCGCAAGGTATCCATTGCCGACATATCAGGTTTTATCTTGCCGGTTACATTGGACACGATATGCATGACATGTGAGTAGCGCTCAATCACCATTTTATCAGTGACCTCCACGGTGCCCGTTTGTGCGATACGTCCAACATCATTACGACCTAAATCAATGAGCATTAAATGCTCGGCAATTTCTTTTGGATCGTTTAATAAATCCTTTTCCAGTTGTTTATCCTGCTCAGGGGTTTCACCACGTGGGCGGGTTCCGGCAATCGGTCGCACGGTCACCATGTCATCTTCAACCTGTACGAGTATTTCCGGTGAGGAGCCAGCAATATAAAAATCACCCAGGTCTAAATAATACATATAGGGAGAAGGATTTAAGCTGCGCAATGAACGATACAGATCCAGTGGTGGTGCCGTATATGGAATAGACATACGTTGCGATAACACCACCTGCATCACATCGCCTTCTACAATATATTCTTTTGCTTTAAGAACGGCTTGCTTGAATTTTTCTTCGGTAAAACCGGATTTAAAATCCGACTCTTTAACTGCAGACGGTTTTGCCAGAGGAATTCGTGGCACACTGTTTTGCAACTGTGCAATGAGTTCTTTTAACCGTGTACAACCTTTCTTGTAAGCATCATCACTTTCAGGATTGGCATAATGAATTAAAAACAATTTCCCGGCCAGATTATCAAACACCAGCACTTCATCCGATATCATTAATAAAATATCGGGGACATTCAACGGATCATCATTTGGGCAATCACCTAATCGTGGTTCGATATAGCGAATAGTGTCATACCCAAAGTAACCCACCAATCCACCGGTAAAACGGGGCATATCGGGTAACTCAGCCACTTTAAATGTTTTGTGGAAATCGTCTATCCATGCCAGCGGATCGTCCTGCTCGATAGTTTCAATACAATTATTATCTTCGTAAATACGGATCGTTTTACCAAAGATTCGGATCTGCTGTCGACATGGCAAACCTATTATGGAGTAGCGACCAAATTTTTCGCCCCCCTGTACAGATTCAAATAGATAGGAATAAGGGCCATTGGCCAGTTTAAGGTAAGTGCTTAACGGTGTATCTAAATCGGCAAGTACCTGTCGTACCAGCGGAATACGGTTAAAACCTTGTTGGGCGAGGTCTGAAAAAATGGACTCTGTTATTTGTTGTTGTTCCATAATGTTGAAATCCTGAAAGAATATAGTTACACATAAAAATATTGCCGTTAGTGTATGCCTCGCCAATACTGATTATTGTGTAAATATTTAATTTTCATTTTCTTCAACTTGATTTGAATACTTTTAATTCTTTTCGAGTAAACCTTGTAATTCAGCCATAGAGTCAATCACGGCATCAGGATTCGACTCACGAATATCAACACCATGGTTATAACCATACGACATACATACTATCTGAAAGCCCGCTGCACGTGAAGCTTTTACGTCACTCACTGAATCACCCAGCATCATGGCATTTTCAGGTTTTACGTTAAAAAACTCGGCACCGTGTAATAAAGGCATGGGATCCGGCTTTTTCTTTGGCAGGGTATCGCCGCTGATAACAATTTCAAACTTGTCAAAAATACCCAGATCTTTTAATAACGGCTCAGTAAATTCTGCCGCTTTATTGGTGACACAACCAAGCTTGATACCGGATGTTTCCAGATAAGCCAGACCTTCGGCTACTCCTGGATACAAAGTACTGCGCTTACTGGTATTTTCAGCATAAAGTGCCATAAAAATGGGGTAGGCTTTTTCGAATAAGGCATCATCCGGTTCACCGTCCAGCTGACCAATTAGTGCACGTCGTGTTAAACGTTCAACACCGTTGCCCACCCACTCACGGACTTTGGCTTCACCATGAACAGGCATACCCAGTTGTTTCATCATTTCATCAACGCAATAGGCAAGGTCTGGCACACTGTCGACCAAAGTACCATCAACATCAATCAGGATCATTTCAGGTTTTTTTATCATGGATAACTTCTGTTCATTTTGCTAACTGTTTTGTGTCATTCCCACGAAAACAGCCATCCGGAATTTTGTGTCAATCTGGATAGCTGCTTTCGCGGGTATAACATCAAGAGAAAATAGAATACGTTATTTTACTTTTGCTAACTCATCACGCATTTGTTTTATAACGGTATCGTAAAGATTTGGATCATTCTCGTTTTTGGCATTAAAAATGGCAGAACCGGCCACAAAAGTATCGGCACCGGCTTCAGCAATTTCTCGAATGTTATCGACTTTTACACCACCGTCAATTTCCAGACGAATATCGTAGCCACTGTCATCAATAATTTTACGCGCTTCACGTAATTTATTGAGTGTTTCAGGAATAAAGCTCTGGCCGCCAAAACCGGGGTTCACCGACATTAATAACACCATGTCCACTTTATCCAGCACA
>JALXDW010000013.1 GCA_027070385.1 Chromatiales bacterium | reverse complement strand
TCATAGGCCAGTTCGGAGACACGGTGTGATAATGTGGCCGAGAACAGCATACTGAGACGTTCGGAGGGTTTTGGCATGCGGCGGATTAAATAACGAATATCATCAATGAACCCCAGGTCGAACATGCGATCGGCCTCATCAAGAATCATGACCTGAATCGATTTCAGGTTATAGACATGTTGTTTGAAATAATCAATCAGGCGTCCTACCGTCCCAATCAGTACATCAACACCGTCTTCGAGAGTTTTACGTTGTGACTCATAACCGGTACCACCGTAGACAACAGCCAGGCGCAGACCGGTAAATTGGCCGATTTTTTTCGCATCATCGTATATTTGCTGGGCCAGCTCACGGGTTGGGGCAAGGATGAAAGCCTTTGGGTTGGGGTTGGTTTTATCCAGGCCGTTTTGTATTAACTGCTGGAACATTGGCACCAGAAATGCGGCACTTTTCCCAGTGCCGGTTTGCGCTTGTCCAGCAACGTCTTTGCCAGCCATTGCAATGGGAATTGTCCCCGCCTGAATGGGAGTACAGTGAGTAAAGCCGGTTGTTTCAATCCCTTTTAATAAATCCGGGTCGAGATTCAGGCTGGCGAAGGTGGTGTCCGTGAGGTGTTTTTTTGTCATAGCGATACAGCATAACAAAATCAGTCCTTAAAATCCTGCTTGGGGCTTGCAAAGCCGTGTTTGTTGCGCTCAAATACCCAGTCTGAGAGGATTAACATAAAATCAAATGTTGAAAAAGGCTGTTCAAGTAAAGCTAGCTTTGCTAGATTTGCCATACTATCAATCTATTATCTGGGGGTGCGGGTGGTATACCACTGGCCCTTCATAAGGAGAATAAATCTTGAGCGATAAGATAAGCTACGTCACCGATGATACCTTTGAGGCGGAGGTGGTTAATGCAGAAGGCCCCGTACTGGTGGATTATTGGGCCGACTGGTGTGGGCCATGTAAAATGATTGCACCGATTTTGGATGAAATTGCGGAAGAGTATGACGGCAAACTCAAGGTCGCCAAGCTCAATATCGATGAAAATCCAAATACACCGCCTAAATTTGGCATCCGTGGTATTCCAACGCTGATGATTTTCAAGGGTGGCAATGTCGAAGCGACGAAAGTGGGTGCGGTTTCAAAGTCACAATTAACAGCATTTATCGACAGTAATCTTTAGGTTTTTCTATTGCCGTCCGGTCTTTGCTGTTTTATTTTCAGTTGAGACTGGACGAACCATGATTTTAGTGTTACTTTTATTTAACAATGACGCTTTATTCTGAAGTTCATTGCCTTTTGTCTTTATAATACCTAAAATACATTAAGCACAAACAGTCAGATATTAAAGCGCTAACTTTATTAAATCCCACTAAATAACAAGCAACGTCCAATAATTACACCTTGTTAAGAACTAAATAACCCAAATAAATTGCGTACTTTTGTCGCGTTTTCGTAATTAAAATTTATCCATTAATCAATCATCTATAAAGACCCTTTTTATGAATTTAACCGAATTGAAAAAAACCCCTGTACCAGAACTTATCAAAATTGCAGCAGATAGTGGTGTAGAGGGAACGGCGCGTTCCCGCAAGCAAGACATTATTTTCTCGATTCTCAAGGCGCATGCCAAAAAAGGGGAAGATATTCATGGTGATGGAGTGCTTGAAATATTGCAGGATGGTTTTGGTTTTTTACGTTCAGCCGAAAGTTCTTATTTAGCCGGGCCGGATGATATTTATGTTTCACCTAGCCAGATCCGACGTTTCAGCTTGCGAACCGGTGACACTGTTTCAGGAAAAATTCGCCCGCCTAAAGACGGTGAACGCTATTTTGCTTTATTGAAAGTTAGCCAGATTAATTTTGATTCACCTGAGAACAGTCGACGTAAAGTACTGTTTGAAAATCTGACACCGCTTCATCCGAATGAACGTCTTATCATGGAAACGGGCAACGGTAGTACCGAAGATATTACTGCACGGGTGATTGATTTAGCCGCACCAATAGGTAAAGGCCAGCGTGGTTTGATTGTTTCACCTCCGAAAGCGGGTAAAACCATGCTGTTACATGATATTGCTCATTCTATTTCAATCAATCATCCTGAATGTCACTTGATTGTATTGTTGATTGACGAGCGCCCGGAAGAGGTGACAGAAATGTCCCGTTCCGTAAAAGGGGAAGTGGTTTCAAGTACTTTTGATGAGCCCGCGAGCCGCCATGTACAAGTTGCAGAAATGGTCATTGAAAAAGCGAAGCGTTTGGTCGAGCATAAAAAAGATGTGGTTATTTTACTGGACTCGATTACCCGCTTAGCGCGTGCCTACAACACAGTTATCCCTTCCTCGGGTAAGGTGCTTACCGGTGGTGTGGATGCCAATGCACTGCAACGCCCCAAACGTTTCTTTGGTGCAGCACGTAATATTGAAGAAGGTGGCTCACTCACCATTTTGGCCACGGCATTGGTTGAAACCGGTTCACGTATGGATGATGTGATTTACGAAGAATTTAAAGGCACGGGTAATATGGAAATCCATCTGGATCGTAAAATTGCCGAGAAACGTATTTTCCCTGCGATTAACATCAAACGTTCCGGTACCCGTCGTGAAGAGCTGTTAACCAAGCCGGATGAATTGCAAATGATGTGGATCCTGCGCAAAGTGGTACACGAAATGGATGAAGTCGCGGCAATGGAATTTGTATTCGACAAGCTTAAAGCCAGTAAAACCAATGCTGAATTTTTTGATTCGATGAAACGAAAAAAATAGACGGCATTCAACACGTTTTAGGTTGATATCCTCTCCATTTGTGTACAG
>JALXDW010000012.1 GCA_027070385.1 Chromatiales bacterium | reverse complement strand
CAACCAGACACAAATAAAAATAGCTACAATGATCACTCATTTTAATCAGGAGATACAGCGTCTCAAATCCCTGCAAAAAGAAAACAAAAATATTCGTGATGATGAAATCAGCAATATGGAAAATCAGCGCGATGAACTGGAAAACGTCATGAACAAAGCTTATGCCCGACTGGATTCCTCACGACTGATTGTTGCGGGTTAATATTTTTACTGTGTTCAGTCTGTATTCAGCTGCTGAGGAATAAGCTACTCCTGTCAACACAGTACAGGAGCGGCATGATGAAAAACACACATAAAAAACATATACTTATGGCTATCGGCATCGGTATTCTCAGTAGCATCAGCCTGGTTTCTCAAGCAGGGCATCGCCACTACAGTGGCTGTGGTCATTCTTATTATAGTAGTGGTTATGGCCACGGATATGGGTATTATCCTCGTCGGCATGGCTATGTCGGCCATTATAATCCGGGCCACCACCGACACCACAGTGGCTATCGGCATTCATACTATGGGCGACATGGACAACAAGCCTATCGTCATTATAACCGGCACCATGTCGAAGCCCTGCCACATATCAGCGCAAGAATTCATTTGCCCGGTTTACATCTCCGTTTGGACTAAACATGCAAGCTAGCCGGTCAGGATGGCTGATTGAATATCGCCCTCCTGATTGGGCGCCTTTTTTGTTAAAATCAACGTTAGCGTGTATGCTTGGAGTGTATTTAACTGCTTTAGAGTGACATAATGATTTTCTTTCGATATTTCTGTTTTACACTGTTATGCAGCTTGCCACTAATGGTACATGCACACTCGCAAGTGACTTCCAATACTCAAGTTTTATCGCCGCTTTACGCTGCAGCTAAAATAAATAAACAACAAGCCGCCAGCATTGCACAGGAATATATTCAAGGGCGGGTTCTCAAAGTCAGTCTTAAAGGCTCCGTTTATCGTGTTAAAATAATAAGCACATCAGGTGATGTCGTAACTGTATTTATTGATAGCAAGAGCGGCCAAATCCTTAACCAGTAAAATCATGCGTATACTCATTATCGAAGACGAGATTAATTTGCAACAGCAAATTCGTGAACATCTTGAACAACATCAATACATGGTCGATACCAGTAGTGACGGTGAAGATGGTTTGTTTAACGCACTTGAATACCCCATTGATGCAGCAATTATAGATATCGGGTTACCCAAACTCTCCGGTATTGATGTAATTAAACAGCTTCGCTCCAAAGGTAAAAATCTGCCTATTCTTATATTAACCGCACGCGGCAGCTGGCAGGATAAAGTAAACGGGCTGGAGGCCGGTGCAGATGACTATCTGGTAAAACCCTTTCATATTGAAGAATTATTGGCAAGACTGAAAGCTTTATTACGAAGAAGCATAGGAACAACCAATACTGTTCTTAGCTATCCACCACTTGAACTTGACACCACAAGTCAAACATTACTATCTAATAAAACACCGGTTGAACTCACTACCTTTGAATACCGTACTATAGAATACCTCATCCGTCATGCCAGTGAAGTGATATCCAAACAGAACCTGAATGAATACCTTTACCCTCATGATGAAGATGCTGACAGTAATGTAATAGAAGTCATGATAGGCCGACTGCGTAAAAAACTGGACCCGGACGGCAACCTGAAACCCATTGAAACATTACGTGGTCGCGGTTATCGCTTTACACTTGAAAAAGCAAATACCCCGGAATAACAGAAAAACATCTTAGCCAATGTCACTCAAACTACGTCTAATCATTAGCAGCCTACTCATCCTGTTATTTTTTATTATAGTCACCGGTTACTCTCTGGATAAAGCTTTTTATAAGGCTAATAAAACTGCGATGCAGGAACAATTAACAACCCAGCTTTATTTATTAATGGCGGCCACCGAAATTGATAGTAATAGCAAAATAACTATGGCAGCTTCACTACTGGAATCAAAATTCAGTTTACCCTCCTCCGGTTTATATGCCTACATTACCGATGCCCATAATAAAATACTTTGGAAGTCTCTCTCAACAATTGGAATCACAACCCCTCAGCCTGTTTCACTTGAAAAAGGCAAGCAACAATTCATTCAACAACATCTTGATGATGTCGAATATTATAATTTAAGTTATGGTGTAAACTGGTTGGCAGGTAATAACAATATTCATATTACTTTTAATATTCAAAACGATCTTTCAAACTTTAACCAACAAATTGCTGACTACCGGGCTACACTCTGGAGTTGGCTGGCAGGCATGGCCAGCCTGTTATTAATTGCCTTGAGTGCATTACTTTATTGGGGGCTATTACCTTTGCGAAAAGTAGTGGACGAAGTCAATGCCATAGAAGACGGCTCACAGGAAAGTATCAATGGTACTTATCCACCCGAGATACAGGTACTCAGCAACAGCATTAACCAGCTGATAGAACATGCACAAAGCCGACAAAACCGTTATAAAAATGCCCTCGGTGACCTGGCCCATAGTCTTAAAACGCCATTGGCCGTTATTCGTGGCGTTATTGAAAAACAAACAACAAGTACATCGAGTTGTTCTTTAAAAGAACAACTCGATGAACATATTTCAAAGATTGATGCTAATATTCAATATCACTTACAACGTGCTACTGCTTCAGGGAAATCATTAAGTCATAAAATTAAAATAAACCCCGTTGTTGAGCAGCAGGAGCATGTCGTTGCTTTCGAAGTCATCCTGTGCGGCGAAGTAACCCTCGCTGGCATTGTAGATTTCCTGGTAGGTGATGTTTTCCGAAGGGAGGAAATCCTGAAACTGCTTGCGGTAAGGG
>JALXDW010000011.1 GCA_027070385.1 Chromatiales bacterium | reverse complement strand
CATTCTATCAGTATTGATTTGATTTATGGTTTGCCGCATCAAACCGTTGCCAGTTTTACAGACACACTGCAAACCATTATTGAACTCAACCCGGATCGTTTGTCGATTTTTAATTATGCACATTTACCTGAAATGTTTAAAACCCAACGGCAAATTAATTCTGACGATATTCCAGCCCCACAGGTTAAACTTGAAATTTTACAGCAAGCGATACAACAGCTAATGGCAGCCGGTTATGTTTACATAGGTATGGACCACTTTGCCAAACCGGATGACGAATTGGCTATCGCACAAAGCAAGCATAATCTCTATCGAAATTTTCAGGGTTACTCCACCCATGCTGATTGTGATTTGGTCGGTTTGGGTATTACCTCAATTGGTAAAGTTGCTAACTGTTACAGCCAGAATGTTAAAACAATGGATGAATATTATGAATGTATCGACAATAATCAGTTGCCGGTACTCCGGGGTATTGAATTAAATGACGATGATTTACTGCGGCGCGAAGTGATAAATCAACTTATCTGTCACTATTATTTAAGTGTTGATAAAATTGAAAAACAATTCGGCATTGAATTTTCAACGTATTTTGCAAATGAATTAACTCAATTACAAAACATGCAGCAAGATGGCTTATTGATTTTAGACAGCAAAGAAATCACCGTACAACCCATCGGTTACCTGTTAATTCGAAATATCTGTATGGTCTTTGATCGCTATTTAGGTAATGCTAAAAACAGATTTTCCAAGGTTATTTAGGCTCTAACGCTGGTTCGTTTTGCTAATTTATCCTCAACTTCTGATATAATAAATTCACTTTGAAATTTTAAGCTGTCTTTAATTTATGACTCAGTCAGTGGCACGTACACGCATTAAATACTGTGGTATCACACAATTAAGTGATGCACTTGAAGCCGTGCGTCTGGGGGTGGATGCCCTGGGTTTTGTATTTTATCCACCAAGTCCACGCAATATAGAGGTTGAACAGGCTGCGGATATTATTCGTCAGTTGCCCGCTTTTGTTTCCTGTGTGGGCCTTTTTGTCGATTCCTCTGAAGAATTTATTCAGCAAGTGTTACAATCAACCGCGATTGATACCTTGCAGTTTCATGGTAATGAATCGGTCGAACAATGCCAGTGTTACGGAAAACCGTATTTGAAAGCAGTACGCATGAAGCCGGGTGTGGATCTCGTTGCGATAGCGGCAGAATACTCTACAGCGGCTGCATTGTTATTAGACAGCTATGAGAAAGGAGTACCGGGTGGTACAGGTTCAAGCTTTGACTGGGCGCGAGTTCCTGCATCGCTGACAAAACCGGTTATTCTGGCCGGTGGTTTATCGGTGGATAATGTTGCCCGGGCTATTCAAACAGTTAAACCGTATGCTGTGGATGTCAGTGGCGGTATCGAACAATCCAAAGGAATTAAAGATGCAGTGAAAATGGCTGCTTTTATTAATGAGGTAAAACAGGCGTGAAACCAGACAGCGCTAATAACGCGAACCAGAAGTATGCAATGCCCGACGAAAGAGGGCACTTTGGGGTTTATGGCGGTAAATTTGTTGCCGAAACTTTAATGGTGCCGCTCGAGGAATTGCAGCAGGCCTATGACAAATACATGAAGGATCCTGCATTTCAAAAAGAACTCGATTTTGAATTACAGCAATATGTAGGGCGTCCTTCCCCCCTTTATTATGCAGAACGCTGGTCACAGCAGCTTGGCGGGGCAAAAATTTATCTAAAACGTGAAGATTTAAACCACACCGGTGCGCACAAAGTGAATAATACGGTGGGGCAAGCTTTGCTGGCCAAACGCATGGGCAAAAAACGTATTATCGCAGAAACCGGTGCTGGCCAGCATGGCGTTGCTTCAGCAACAGTTGCCGCCCGGCTGGGTATGGAGTGTGTTGTCTATATGGGTGCTGAAGATATTCAACGTCAGGCGATGAATGTCTACCGAATGAAATTACTAGGTGCCACCGTGGTGCCGGTCACATCCGGTTCGCAAACACTCAAAGATGCTCTCAACGAAGCGATGCGTGATTGGGTGACCAATATTGATGATACCTTTTATATTATCGGCACTGTTGCCGGCCCCCACCCATACCCTGCAATGGTACGGGATTTTCAGGCTATTCTAGGCCGTGAATCACGCGAACAAATCATGCAACATGAAGGGCGTTTACCGGATGCACTGGTGGCCTGCATCGGTGGTGGTTCCAATGCGATTGGTCTGTTTTATCCTTTCATTGATGATGCGAGTGTGAAAATGTATGGCGTTGAAGCTGCCGGTGATGGTATTGAGACAGGTCGACATGCCGCTGCTTTATGTGCGGGTGATCCGGGTGTATTGCACGGTAACCGTACTTATTTGATTGAAGATAAAAATGGCCAGATTATTCCTACGCATTCTATTTCAGCCGGGTTGGACTACCCTGGCGTCGGGCCAGAACATGCCTGGTTAAAGGATATTGGTCGCGCGGAATATGTCTCAGTGACTGATATGGAAGCGCTGCAGGGGTTTCATGATTTAACCCGAATTGAAGGTATCTTGCCCGCGCTGGAATCCAGTCATGCTATTGCCTATACCGCGAAACTGGCGGCCAGTATGGATAAAGAACAAATTATTATTATGAATTTATCCGGTCGTGGTGATAAAGATATCCATACCGTAGCAAGTCATGAAGGTATTGAATTATGAGTGGCATGATGAGCGAAAACCGAATTCAGCAACGATTTGAGCAACGTCTGGCGGCAGGTAAAAAGGTATTGATACCTTATATAACAGCCGGTGATCCTGTTCCTGG
>JALXDW010000010.1 GCA_027070385.1 Chromatiales bacterium | reverse complement strand
TTTCAAAAACAGCGGTGGCGAAGACTTGCCTTATCGAGTCGCCCTTATGGCTGAAGAATTAGGTGAAATTTCATCTGCTATCACCAAAGGCAAGAGTAAAGAAGACCTGGCAGAAGAAGTGGCCGATTTGTATATTCTGTTACTGGGTACGGCTATCGCCGCAGAGTTTGATTTAAAAGATGCCTTCTGGAAGAAAATGGATAAAATCATGCAGCGTGAATCACGGATGGTCAATGGCAAGATTCGTGTATCTGAATTTCGGGATTAAGAATAAAGAATGAAATTTATTATTCTAGATCGTGATGGCGTTATCAATCAGGATTCAGATGATTATGTGAAATCGCCTGAAGAATTTATACCTATTGAAGGTAGCCTGTCCGCCATTGCCAAATTAAAACAGGCAGGCTATCGAGTTGTTGTCGCTACCAATCAGTCAGGCATTGCACGTGGATTTTATGATTTAGATACTTTGCATCGTATGCATGACAAGTTACACCGGTTATTACAAAATGAAGGCGCACATCTGGACGGTATTTTTTATTGTCCTCATGGCCCCGATGATCTGTGTCACTGCCGCAAGCCCAAACCGGGTATGTATCAGGATATTGCAAAGCGCTTTGATATTGATTTAAGCGATGTTACCGTGGTGGGTGATTCACTGCGGGATTTACAGGCAGCCATTACTGTTCATGCCAAACCGGTACTGGTCAGAACCGGTAAAGGTGAACGAACCATTAAAAACCATGCTGATGAAATAAATGAAATTCCAGTTTATGATTCACTGGCTGATTATGTCGACTCCACTATAAAATAAAGATATATACAAATTATGCAGGCTTTTCGATCTCTGTTATTTAGCGTTAGTATGATTGTTAGCACCATTATTGTTGCAGTCGTTTCAAGTTTAGTGCTTTTTTTCCCTTTTCCGGTTCGCTATAAATTTATACGCCCCTATGCACTTTATAATGTCTGGGTATTAAAAGTACTTTGTGGCGTACGTTATGAAGTAAAAGGTCTGGAAAATGTACCAAAAGAAAATTTCATCATTTTTGCAAATCATCAATCGACCTGGGAAACCTTTGCCTTACAGTTGTTTTTCTCACCGTTATCATTTGTGGTTAAGAAGGAATTATTGTATGTACCTCTTTTTGGTTGGGCCTTGTCCATGTTAAAACCGGTTGCAATAAAACGGGGTTCCGGTCGTGCAGCATTAAAACAATTAATTGATCAGGGCATTCAACGTTTAAAAGAAAATATTATCGTTATTATATTTCCCGAAGGGACACGCATAGCACCGGGTACTAAAGTAGAATATAAACGCGGTGGTGGTATATTGGCTGAAAAAAGTGGTTATCCTGTTGTGCCGGTTGCACACAACGCCGGGTATTACTGGCCAAAGCGTGGCTTTATGAAAAAAAGAGGTTTGATTACCATTCATATTGGCAAACCGATCATAACAAAAGGTCGCAAGGCGAAAGAAATATTAAATGAGGCCGAAGCTTTTATAACATCGCATATTGAACCGGCTCATTATGAATAGCGGAGTCTTATTTCGTTACAGATAAGCAATATATAAATCTTGTTTTTGTTCTTTTATTATTAATTAAAAATTTCACGCCAGTCAATAATACGATCATCACCCCGATACAATCCAAAGGATGCGCTACCATCTCTGGTTATTAAGTAAGGGTGTGTCACAAACGGAATAGTATAAGTGCCGCCGTTACCCCCTGCGGTATACCAGACCAGCCAGCCTGCTTTATGGTTATTGCTGTCAGTCGCATAGGTTATACCTGAACTGGCACTGTAATCCATTCCCGATACCCAATAACCCTTTGCGCCCGCACTGGTTTCACCAATGATAGTATCAGCCGGTGCATTAACGGTAAATAAACTACAGGTATCATTGGTTTTAGTTTGCCAGTCGGAACAGACACCGCTCGTTTGTGCATTACAGTATTGGGGTTCTGCCCACATAGGCAGACCATCCTGTTCGGCACCAAAGGTATTGTCAGCATAAAGGCGACCAAAATATAACGCTGTGTTACCGGTATTAAAATAAGCGTTACCGCTGATAGTCAGATCAGTGGTTGCCAGGGTTATGTTGTCAGTATCAATGGGTTTTATTCCAATGTTGGTATTCAAGTATGCCGTTTCAGCAGTATAGTCAGGCGCACTACCTGTACGTGCAATATCCATTTGTGCACTGACAGATAAGCTACCATTGGTAAATTGGCCGCTGCTGGTACTGGTCGCAGTATTAAAATTGATGCGTGTACTCAGGTCGGTACTGCTGCTGGAATCAAGTGCTGCAAAATTGAGAAGACCGGTTTCACTGGCATTGCCTGTATCATCCCCTGCAAGTAAGTTTGTCGTAGCGAATTTAGAGAAGCTGGATGTGTAATTGGTGGTGCTGGAGCCGTCACCACAAGTCGCTCCACTGTATTGTGCGGTTAAAATAAAAGTATTGGTGAAGTCTTCGCTTAAATAACTAAAGTTGTCGGTGCAACTGGATTTGCTGTTGCTATCCGTTCGGTCTACAAGATTGGTGCTGGATACACAAAAGTGATCAGGCGTAAAACGACCAATGTAAGTGCTTGTGCCACCTGGGCCGGTTGTACCTAAATAGCTGGGTGAGGTTGCCGTAAAGGTAAAGACACCCACTTCCGAAACCGTTTGTGTGCTAATCGTATGTTCGCCATTATCCGCTGATGCCATGTTAAAACTGCTCACACCCAGTGTACCCTGTGCAATCGCCGGAGCGGTATTGGTATGGCTAATGGCAATGTTATTAAGTACAAAATTAGGTGTAACTGTATTATC
>JALXDW010000009.1 GCA_027070385.1 Chromatiales bacterium | reverse complement strand
GTTGTACTCATGGACCTGTCCGAGTCAACCAACGAAACCATGGCCGGTTCAGATAAAACAGTTTTACAACTAACTCGCGAAGCTGCAACCCTGGTTTCAACCGCGATTAATGGTATCGGTGACCCGTTTGCTTTACATGGCTTTGCCTCTGACGGTCGCCACGATGTACAGTATTATCGTTTTAAAGACTTTAACCAGCACTTTGATGATGAAACCAAGTCACGCCTCGCCGGAATGAAAGGTGGTCTTTCTACCCGCATGGGTGCGGCCTTACGTCATGCAGGCCATCACCTGATGAAACAACAGGAACGTCGCAAGTTAATACTACTGGTTACCGATGGCGAACCTGCTGATATCGATGAACGCGATCCGCAACACCTGCGTCACGATACTAAAAAGGCAGTTGAAGAATTATACAGCACCGGAGTGTTAACCTATTGTTTAACACTGGATCCCAATGCAGACAGTTATGTAAAACGTATTTTTGGTGAGAACAACTATACCATTATAGATAACGTCGACCGTCTACCGGAAAAACTGCCCACCTTATTTGCAAGCCTGACAGCGTAAAGTTAAATGTATTCTTGTAAAGCCGGGTTTAATTGTTTAATTTTGTATTACACTTAAATATATACATTGGGAAATAAAAACCGGACAAACTTTTTGACAGACACAACCTTATATAGCCGGCATGATGAAATTCCACGTCTCGCAACACGTTCCGGAACCATGAAAGCAATTTATTATAATCATGTGCAAACGGCCCTGTCTCGCCTTAACCCAACCATTCGCCTGACTATACCTAAGTTAAAACACCTCGACCTGATACTGCAAAAAGATGCCTGGATCGTGGTGGATAAGGTACTCAATGACTACCCGATTGTTGCCTGGACAAACTTCCAGGTCGAGCATCGCGAATCTCTGCATAAACCTGTTCCCTGTGAACTGCGTTACTTTCACTATGCTGCCAGCACCATCGTCAACCGCACGCTCGAAGCCATGGAATTATTACTCGGGGAAGAATTAGCCGCAGATCTGCCGGACGATACCAATAACGTGCTGCCTTTCCCGGCTAATATCCCAACAAAGCCTGAATAGCCCCGTAAAGATAAGCTTATGATATTTATCCGTTTTCCCCAACCATAAGCATTAACTTATGAAAACGATATTAAATATTTATTTTCATTTATACTAAATCCTCACTAAGATTGCCCCTCGATTTTATAGTCCTATATTTTATAGGCTTATGTCCGAGTAAAGTACTCGGGTATTAGAGCTGACTAATATATACGGCTCACGGTTTTACTATTAAAAACAGAGGATGCAAAAATGGCATTATTAGATCAAACAGGTCGTTACTCAGACTTAAGCCTGGACGAAGACAAGTTACTTGCTGACGGCAAACATATTCTGGTTGCATACACGATGCAACCCGCCGAAGGTTACGGTTACCTTGAAGCCGCTGCTCACTTTGCAGCAGAATCTTCAACAGGTACTAACGTAGAAGTTTCTACTACCGATGATTTCACTAAAGGTGTTGACGCTTTAGTTTACGAAATTGACGAAGCAAAAGGCATTATGAAAATTGCTTACCCGAACGAATTGTTCGACCGTAACGTAATTGATGGCCGCGCAATGATCGTTTCTTTCCTGACACTCGCTATTGGTAACAACCAGGGCATGGGTGATATCAAGAACGCTCAGATGTTTGACTTCTACGTTCCGCCAAAAATGCTGCAACTGTTTGACGGTCCTTCAAAAGACATTTCAGATATGTGGCGCATCCTTGGTCGTCCAATTGAAAACGGTGGTTACATTGCCGGTACTATCATTAAGCCTAAACTTGGTTTACGTCCTGAACCATTTGCAGATGCAGCTTACCAGTTCTGGCTGGGTGGCGACTTTATCAAGAATGACGAGCCTCAGGGTAACCAAGTTTTCTGCCCAATGAAGAAAGTTATTCCATTGGTTGCTGACGCAATGAAACGTGCGCAAGACGAAACCGGTGAAGCAAAGTTATTCTCAGCTAACATCACAGCAGACGATTACCATGAAATGTGTGCCCGTGCTGACTATGTACTGGAAACTTTCGGTGAAAACGCATCGCATGTTGCATTCCTGGTTGACGGTTATGTGGGTGGCCCGGGTATGGTTACAACAGCACGTCGTCAGTATCCTAACCAGTACTTACATTACCATCGTGCTGGTCACGGCGCGGTAACATCGCCTTCGTCAAAGCGCGGTTACACAGCTTACATCCTCGCTAAAATGTCACGACTAATGGGTGCTTCTGGTATCCACGTAGGTACTATGGGTTACGGTAAAATGGAAGGCGACGCTTCAGATAAATTAATTGCCTACATGATTGAACGTGATGAATGTCAGGGTCCTGTTTACTACCAGAAATGGTACGGCATGAAACCAACGACTCCAATTATCTCTGGTGGTATGAACGCACTTCGTTTACCAGGCTTCTTCGAAAATCTTGGTCACGGTAACGTAATCAACACCTCTGGTGGTGGTTCTTACGGCCATATCGATTCTCCTGCAGCGGGTGCAAAGTCTTTACACCAGGCATACGACTGCTGGAAGCAAGGTGCAGACCCAATCGAATACGCGAAAGAGCACAAAGAATTTGCCCGTGCATTCGAGTCATTCGAGCACGATGCAGATGCACTCTTCCCGGGTTGGAGAGACAAGCTGGGCGTTCACAAGTAAACGAACGATTCAGTGAAAGAGAGCCCCTGCACGCAGGGGCTTTTTTTTCTAATATAAATTTTTCACCACAGAGGACACGGAGGTACACAGAGGTGAATATTAATAATATCA
>JALXDW010000008.1 GCA_027070385.1 Chromatiales bacterium | reverse complement strand
CATTCAGCTAATATGGGAAAAACACCCTATGAAAAGCATAAACAACGTATATTAGGATAGATATGGAACGTCAGCCTAAGTCAGATAAAAGACAAGAACAATCAAATTACAAATTACATTGCCAGCACTATGCTGCATGGTTTACTACGGGCATATCTAAAATAATCTTGGAAATGGTAGGGTATTTCCATACGCTATAAAAAAAACATGATACTGCAGAAGTTGGCGTTACGGCTCTATCTATTAATTTCCTAGTATTTTACTCGGTATTGATATAGATCAAGGTTAATTAAAAACAGTTCATGAATAATCCAATTTTTCGATTCAGGAGGTTATCCCCGTTATGAGTGAAACATTCACAAAATCGATGGCCAGAAATATCTTTTACGGTGGTTCTGTCTTTTTTTTCCTGTTTTTTATCGCTTTAACATTCGACAGTACTTCTGCATTACCAAAGCGTGACCACAGGGAAAATATTACAGAGCAAGTCGCACTTGGAAAGAAAGTCTGGGAGGTTAATAACTGTATTGGCTGTCATACCCTGCTGGGTGAAGGGGCGTATTTTGCTCCTGAACTGGGTAATGTCTATAAACGCTTTGGCAATAGTAAAGATGCCATTATCGCTTTTATAAAGAGTCGTCCTGTTGAAGGCATTAAAGGCCGTCGCAGTATGCCGCAGTTCAATTTAAGTGACGAAGAACTCGATGCCATCGCGGAGTTCCTGAAGTGGACCTCTGAAGTTAATACGGCTAACTGGCCGCCAAATATTCAAGGTTAAGGGGAGATACTCAACATGCAATATCAAACACAATCTGTTGCCAAGCCTTATTTTATAGCGGCTATTGGTTTGTTCGTAGGACAAATTCTATTTGGAGCCATTTTAGGGTTGCAATATGTTATGGGGGATTTCTTATTCCCTGAAATTCCTTTTAACGTTGCCCGGATGGTGCACACAAATTTATTAATCGTTTGGTTACTGTTCGGTTTTATGGGTGCTGCTTATTATATGGTGCCGGAAGAATCGGAAACGGAATTATATAGCCCCAAACTGGCTATTATATTGTTCTGGGTTTTCCTGTTGGCAGGGGTATTAACTATTATAGGTTATCTTGCCGTGCCTTATGCCACGTTGGCCAAGATTACCGGTAATGATTTACTGCCGACGATGGGGCGTGAGTTCCTTGAGCAGCCGACCATAACTAAAATTGGTATCGTTATTGTGGCATTAGGCTTTTTGTTTAACATCAGTATGACGGCGCTTAAAGGTCGTAAAACGGCAATTACAATGGTGTTGTTACTTGGTTTATGGGGGCTTGCCGTCTTCTTCCTGTTCTCGTTTTATAACCCGGATAATCTGGTACTGGATAAAATTTTCTGGTGGTGGGTTGTTCATCTTTGGGTTGAGGGTGTATGGGAATTAATTCTTGGAGCTATTCTTGCCTTTGTGTTGATTAAAATGACCGGTGTTGATCGTGAAATTATTGAAAAATGGCTGTATGTCATTATTGCCATGAGTTTAATTACAGGCATTATTGGTACCGGGCATCACTACTACTGGATAGGTACACCGGAGTACTGGCAATGGTGGGGCTCTATTTTCTCTGCAATGGAACCGATTCCATTCTTTATGATGGTCATCTTTGCGTTCAACATGGTAAACAAACGTCGCCGTGAACACCCCAATAAGGCAGCCATGTTGTGGGCAATGGGTACACCGGTAATGGCATTTCTTGGTGCAGGCGTTTGGGGCTTTATGCATACACTGGCGCCTGTTAACTATTACACGCACGGTACGCAAATAACGGCTGCGCATGGGCATATGGCATTTTACGGTGCTTATGTCATGGTGGTGCTGGCGATTATTTCCTATGCCATGCCAATACTGCGTGGACGTGCAGCGTGCAATAGCGGGAAGTCCCAGGTATTGGAAATGTGGTCATTCTGGTTAATGACTGTTTCCATGGTGTTTATTACCTTGTTCCTGACCGGTGCAGGTATTCTGCAAACATGGTTACAGCGCATTAATGAAAACCCAATGGGCTTTATGGAAGTTCAGGATAAAATTTCCATTTTCTATTGGATGCGTGAAGTGGCAGGCATAATCTTCCTGCTGGGTTTAATTCTTTATGTCATCAGCTTCTTTATTGGCGGTAAAGAAGAAGTTCACGCTTAAACTTTAAAATTAACCCGGGGTTTAACTGGCCCCGGTGTTAGTTCATATGACGCAATCACAAACTGTCTATCGTCAATATCCACCGGGTGATTTTGCAATCTGGATATTTATATATGCTGAGCTACTGGTTTTCGGTATTTTCTTTTTAGCCTATGCCTTTGCACGCAGTCAGAATGTTGAGTTGTTCAATGAATCGCAGTTAAAGTTAAATCGCGTTAGTGGTGCGATTAATACGCTGGTGCTTATTACGAGCAGTTATTTTGTGGTACGGGCTGTTGCAGCGATACGTGAAGATAAATCACAGCTCTGTGCTCGCTGGTTACAGGCTGCAATTGGTTTAGCCGGTGTATTTATTGTTATAAAATTATTTGAATTTGGTGCAAAATTTTCAGAAGGTATTTCACTCAGCAGTAATACTTTTTATATGTTTTATTTGTCGATGACGTATTTTCATTTTTTACATGTTGTCCTCGGTATGATTATTTTATTTGCAGTTATGCGAAAAGCAAAACAGGACGGTTATTCAAGTCAGGATTATACCGGTGTGGAAACAGGTGCATCGTACTGGCATATGGTTGATCTGGTATGGATTATTTTATTTCCACTGGTTTATGTTATTCGATAAGACTTCAACTAAACTGATATATGATGATAAAG
>JALXDW010000007.1 GCA_027070385.1 Chromatiales bacterium | reverse complement strand
CAATATTTATCTTTATATAGGTATTAATGCTGAGAGTGATTGTAAAAACAAGCAGAATCAACAGCACAAATTTTAGCCCAAGGCCAAGTGATTTTTGTTGTTTAGTCACGCTAAATTAACATCCTTGCCTGTGTCGGATTGCTTGTTAAGAGTATATGCAGTATATCGACACCTCGGTTAAAGTTCTTGAATTTAAAAACACAGTTAAAACAATAGCTTGCAAGCAGAATAAATCTGTAAACAAATTAATGTTTTTAATTTTAAAGACGATAACTAATAACAGAACGGTTTGTTTCTTATATTAAGGTTAGTGAAATGTCCCAATATAAAATTCTATCGGTTGATGATGAACCCGCTAATCAACTGGTAATCGATGAAATATTAGAAGATGATTATGAAGTGAAGCTGGTTTATACCGGGGAAGAATGCCTGCAAACGGTAAAAGAATTCAAGCCTGACCTGATTTTACTTGATATTAATATGCCGGGCATTGACGGTTATGAAACATGCCTGAAACTAAAACAAGACCCGCAAACACATTATATACCTGTTATTTTCCTGTCGGCACTTTCTTCTGCAGAAGAAAAATTACGCGGTTATGAAGTGGGCGCAGATGACTTTATACCCAAACCATTTGACCATGAAAATCTGCTGAATAAAATCGAAAAACTCCTGAAGGAATACAATACCAAACCTGAGGAGAGTGCAGTTCAGGAAAACAGTCATGATGACGAGGAAAATGAAGCCTTACTAAAAGAACTTCAAAGTTCACGTTCTGTGGCTTTGGAAGCAATGCGTTATACCAGTGATTTGGGCTCAGTGATTAAATTCTATGAAGAAAGTGCGCTTTGCAAGGATTTTGAATCACTCATGCAAGCTGTGTTTGTTACAACAAACAATCTGGGGCTAAATTGCAGTATACAAATTCGTGATGGCAGTGAAGTTTTTAACAAATCATCCAGTGGTGATATTTCACCAATGGAAATAAGTGTGCTGGATGTGTCAAAAGATAAAGGACGCTTCTTTGATTTTAACACCCGTACCATTATGAATTATGAGCATAATTCGATTTTAATAAAAAATATGCCGGTTGATGATGAAAAGCGTTATGGCGTACTCAAAGATATTTTAGGCGCATTGGGGAATGGAACAGAAGAACGTGTACGCACATTGATTCTGGAACGAGCAATGGTAACAAACCGTGCGCAGGTTATTTCCCTGATACAGGAAACGTTTAAAAGTATAAATCAACAGCATATGCTACGTTCACGGGAAAGCATTGAATTAATGGAACGTATGGTTGATGATGTCCATAACGCGATTGAATCTATGGATCTGTTGCATTACCAGGAAGAAAAGCTGGAAGGTATTATAGAAGAATTCAGAAAGCGTAATGACCAGCATGTGAGCTCCGGGTTTGATTTGACTGAGGCATCCGAAGCAGCGCTTGAATCATTAAATACTATTTTTGAAGTGCTTGGGTAGGCTTTTATTAAAAATGAAAGTAAATATCCAGCAAACACTCAAACACTATGTTAAGAGCTTGCCATTAAAATATCAGCATATCTATGTCCATCCTTGTGTTATTAATAAGCAGCCCTGTATTGTTTATCCATCAGGGCTTGAACAACATTCCCCGGATATTTTCCGAGAGTTAAAAAAATACTTCCGTTCAAAAGGTTTTTCTCTAAAAGAGGAACAACGAACAGAAGAAAAAACGTTACCCATAAAATATGAGCGGCGGCGTTGGATGCCAATGTTGCTATTCACAGCAAGCATGTTGCTTGAGAATATAGCAGTGGCTGATACAGCTGTTGTTGAACCGTTAATGGCACAGGCGGCTGTTACAAAACATCAGGTTGAATTAAGGTTTATCCCAAACCAAAATATTGCTGGCGATCATGACAGATTGATTTCAACCCAAGAACTGAACTCTGCTCCCCAATCTTTAAAGTCACAAACTTCAATTCGTTTGTATAAAATACTCGAGCAGCATTATAAAAAACAACCGAGTGATCCGGGCTATATTGTTTCAGACCTAAAACGTATGGCTACATATTATAGTCAATACCCTCAAGTCGTCAGCTTGATTGTTGGGTTAAAACAAAAAGAGTGGTTGCTACAGTACGACGAAAACACATGGTCAACCATCGCCAGTGGCAGTGTTTTGCAAGTCGATAAAGCAACCATCCATTTTAATACCCGTTCAGCAGCAAAATTGAAGTTGCACAACAGTTGTAAGGAAAACCCCGTATGCATTGCTTCCCCTGCTGATGCCTTATTGCATGAACTACTGCATACCAGCAGTATGTTGCTTAATACCAATGAATTCATCAAGCAAGGCGGAATGAATAAATTCCGTTATCCCTTTAAACATGAATACGCCATTATAAAAAAAGAACGCGAACTCTATACCAGCATGAGTCGACAGGATGGTATTAAACGACCTCAACGAAATGAACACAGCGGAAGAAAAATCATTGCCAGCTGTGTCACTTGCATTAAGTAAACTCTGAAAGGGAAACGTACATCGTCCTTTTAAAGTCATTTGTCAGTCAATGCCTACACCCATCATAAAACTGCTCATAAAATAAACAGTCCGGGAATAAAAATAAAAAATCCGTGACAGCGTGTATAGCGCACAGTTATTTTATCTGTTAAATTCAGGCCATAAAAATTAAGGGACTGATTTTTTATACCTTAATATTACAAACCACCCATCGTATCAAAAGGACGTGAGCAATGAATTCCACCCTTAAAAACCGACTTCCTTCTATTCCTGTTATTCTACTGAGCCTGTTGATTGGCGTTATCGGCATCAGTTGTGGTGGAG
>JALXDW010000006.1:6202-9441 GCA_027070385.1 Chromatiales bacterium | reverse complement strand
ATTGTTAATACATATAATAAATTTCGTTTAAGTAAGGCATTATCTGCTCGACATGTGCTTTCATTTATAATACGTAATGAACAGACAGATAATGCGATTCTTAGATGCCATACCTACTTCAGAAGGAAAATAGGTTTTAGTATAGCCTTCGGGCAGTGGTTACCATATAACGATATACCGATTAATGGTAATTCTGGTACTTTTGAAATAGATAAAAATAAAATATTTAGAAAATCTAAAAACCTAAATAGCTCTTATAACTTTTCACTAGAAATACCAAATAACGACTCATCTAAAGAGAAATACTTTTCCAGATTGGCATTCCATGGTTTTATAATTACAGGTCGCGGCAAAGCTTTGGAATCTGATGAG
This sequence comes from Chromatiales bacterium, assembly GCA_027070385.1. Lineage (GTDB taxonomy): Bacteria > Pseudomonadota > Gammaproteobacteria > UBA6429 > Thiohalophilaceae > SZUA-37. Next base: position 9,069 of record JALXDW010000006.1, on the reverse strand, counting down.
AATAGATGGTTAATATACTTCTTACACCCTGATGAACCTTTTCATATCAAATCGGGATTTTCCTGGGAGTTAAAAAATTCACTTTTGGAATAAAAAAAATAACAAATCATCCAACCCGACTGTTATGAATAAAATTTGGATCAATCAAATATGTCTACCCAAAATGAATTAAATAAAAAGCAGCGTCGCGTTATGGGTATCGTGCTGTTTTATCCAGTCGGTATCCTGATTATTGGAGTAGCGCTTAATTATTTTGTTCTTGGGGTAAACCCTTATGTGGTGTCCCTTCCGTCTATCGAAGGTATTCGTTCTCTTATTATAGCAGCCACTTTGCTAGTTATTAATCACACATGGATAATGACTTCAACAGAGCTAGTGCGAGTCCGATACAAAATGTATACAACTCCTGAAGAATGGGCATCAAATAATGCAAATGAGGATGAAGCATCAGTAGAAGGTCTTCGCGCGCTTAAACGAAGGCATGACACACACAATAATACTACAGAAAACGTTGTATATTATGTCCTTTTATCGCTGATACTTGTTGTTTCCTCACCAACCAATATTGCTATACAGGTTTGGGTCATTGGGTTTGCGATTGCACGCCTTGGCTATACATATAGTTATTTTACGCGCAACACCAGCATGCGAGGTCTGTTTATGACGCTAGGGCTTTTGGCCATGTATGGATTGGTGAGCAATCTTGTCATTAGTATTTTTATCTAAACAGGAAAAATTGCGCCTGTAAAAATGCATAACAATGCAAATTCACTCGGATACATTTCCGCAACACTCGTTTTACAGTATTAGGTGTGCAAGTTACCGAGCAATATTTATGAAAATCATCAAGGAAACAAGTATTGAAAATTGAAATAGTAACAACACAAAATATAAACTTGAACGAAACTGGATTTGGAGCTCTCAAGGCCTGCAATCGTGTATTTGATTCTATCGAAAAGATGGGGTATGACGTAAAATTAAACATATGTAAATCAAAAAGAGACTTGGATAGTATTGTTAAGAAAAATCCAGATTTAGTTGTTTTAGCCGTAAAATATATTTCACTTCCAAATGGAAATAATGTTTGGTTGAGTGAATATTTTTCTAGGCATGGAATTAATTTCACAGGCTCATCAAGAGATGTATTGAGGTTTGATTCCAATAAAATTAGTGCGAAATTATATTTATCAAATAAAGGTATTAAAACCGCAAGATATTTCACAGCAATTCCCGAGCAGTACCGGTGTGCAGGGGAACTTCCAATTAAATTTCCATTATTTTTAAAGCCGACAGATGCAGCCAATGGAAATGGAATTGACGATTTCTCTTTCGTTACAAATTTTTCGGAGTTTGAAAGTAAAGTATTGTCATTATATAACAAATTTAGAGCTCCTGTTCTGGCTGAAGAATATTTGGATGGGCGTGAGTTCACGGTTTCGATAATAAACAAACCAAATAACGAACTCATAATTTCTCCTATCGAAATAGTCCCACCAGAATCCAAAAATGGACTTAGAATTTTAGGGAAAAAGGCGAAAATTGATAATTGTGAAGAGCTGAAATCAATTAATGATGATGAAATAAAAAGTAAAGTGATAAATCTTGCTATTAATGTCTTCTTAACTTTAGGTGTGAGGGACTTTGGCAGAATAGATATTAAAGCTAATACAGCAGGAGAATGCTTTTTTATTGAAGCCAACCTGGTTCCAGGTATGACATACGGTTCTAGCTATTTTCCTAAATCCTGTGAAATTGAGTGCGCACTAACCTATGATGAAGTCATCCAGCTAATGTTGGAAAGTGCACTGAGTAGAACTAAACCAAAAACACCACCTAACAATTACATAAACGCGGACTATTGAAAGCACTCATCACCCTGATCAATGATACTATAAATGTATTAGAAGAAAGAAATGAAGCAATCCATGGTCGTATTGATGTCGAAATGAAAATGGTTGCTTACTCGTACAAAAAGAAGAATTTAGTAGTTTACTTGTTCCACTAATGTGGAGCTGTCTAGAAAAAAGTACCCGGGAAGGTTTCAAACAAAGGAATAATGCTCTGAAGCAAAAAGCAGAAAATGCAAACACATAACAAGCGTAAAGCGTTAAGCACAGAAAAACTGAAAACCATCTATCACAATATCGCCAACAGGTATGATTTTCAACATGCGTTTATTACAGCAAGAGCCGATCAAAGAGGTAGAAAAATTCTGGTTGAAAATACTGTAAATGATGGTGTTGATGTATTAGATTGTGGTTCCGGCACCGGAACCACCGGTATTATGGCAGCCAGGAAGGTCGGACAGCACGGCAAAGTAATATTTTTTGACCTCAGCGAAGATATGCTCTCCGTGGCACGAGAGAAAGTTGTTCGAGAGAACCTTCAGGAAAGAGTTATCTTTCAAACAGGGGATATGGTTCATTTGCCATTCGCTGATAATCGCTTTGATGTGGTACTTTCAACGTACAGCCTATGTCCCGTGTATGATCCGGTAAAGGGGGCCTTGGAACTTTACCGGGTAACAAAACCGGGAGGTAAACTTGGTATAGCCCATTCGACAGAGCCTAAAAATGTGATTGCGAGGTATTTAGCACACTTGGTTGAAGATATTGCGTGGCACCTCCCTTGGCTGTCGATGGGATGCCGGTCAGTCAGCGTTCTTCCAGCATTAGAGAAAGCTGGAGGGAGAGTTGTTCTGTCAAAATATATCGGAATTCCATTTTGGCCATTTCTGGTATTTGTAATCGAGAAGCCCGTAACCTAACACGGCAAATTCATGCGGAAATTTACCGGTGATTTGTAGTATTAGCTCAATGGAATAAGGATTGAATTTATGAATAAGTTAAAAAGTTCTGGATATAAAG
>JALXDW010000006.1:0-6192 GCA_027070385.1 Chromatiales bacterium | reverse complement strand
GCGTTTGCGGCGCAGCGTGCCCTGAGAAAGCCAGGGGTGGCCTTTTTCAGGGCTTCCTATAGCTGTACAAGAACAGGAATGTATTTCGATGAGTGGGTTGAGAGATTCTGGATATAAAGCTCTAGTAATAATTGAAGATATAGGTTTATTTATTATTGCTATTTCGACAGTTATAGCGATGGTCTTTGAAATTGTATCAATGTTTAAAGCACTGAATGTAACATTAGCTGACCTTTTATTGCTTTTTTTATACCTTGAAGTATTGGCAATGGTTGGAATATATCTTAAATCCGGGAAGTTACCTGTTCGAATGCCACTTTACATTGCAATAGTAGCAGTGGCACGATATATGATTCTTGATATGAAAAATTTGGAAACATTAAGAGTTCTTGGCCTTGCTGGTGTAGTATTTGTTCTTGCTATATCAATTCTCGCAATCCGATTCGGCCATACTAAGTTCCCTTATAATAAAGATGATAACTAAAAAAAATTAATAGGGATTCCGCAAACCTGCGTGTTTTTGCACGGCTTGTTTTTTCTACTGTATCGTCATTGTTGCCATGGAGTTGGGATTAACAAACATCCAAAAGCCTCATGCCCATTTCATGGGAATGATAGCAACAATATTTTGGGTTATGTTTTTACTCCAGCACGCACCATTTTATAATTTGATTTAGATACACCCTGTAGGTTGGCTGTTTACAATATTATTTTTTGGTATATATACTTCACGACTGTATTCGCCAATACCACAACACAAGCTATAAAATATATTCATTACTAAAAATATTGTATCCTTAACATAGATAAAACTTATAAACAAAACAGGTTCTAAAATGAGTAGCATCAAACAATTTGAAATGTTGGCCCGATACAATGCGTGGATGAATAAAAATATCTTCACAATATGTGATTCATTAGGTGACGACGTGCGCAAGAAAGACATGGGGGCTTTTTTTGGTTCAATTCATAAAACGCTGGATCATATACTGTATGGTGACAAAGCATGGTTAGAGCGCCTATGTGATAGTGCCTATACTCTTAGAGATATCAACAAAATACTGTACCCCGATTGGCAAGATTTAAAAAAGGAAAGATTTATCGTTGATAAAGAGATAGATAGCTGGGTTCAATCTCTTAATGAGTGCAAACTAAATCAAATTCACACTTATACAAGCAATGTAGATGGTAAACAAAGATCTGTACCATACTGGGCCTTGGCTCAGCATATCTTTCATCATCAAACACATCATCGAGGACAATTAACAACCTTACTCAGCCAACTTGGTGTTGATTTCGGGTCAACAGACATACCGTTTATGCCGGAATTCAACCAGTAAATACATTAATATGGCAGCAGCATTTTAGACTACTGGAAATTTCAAAAATAAATACAAATCATCCATCAAATCATTGACAATCTACCGTTAACGTCAGATACTGGTATAAGTAAAAGGTAAATACCGAGGAGACTCTGCAATGCAATTAACAGACGTAGTAATTCATATTGATAATAATATAAATAACACTGAGCAAAAAAATCTGGTTGAGAATCTGCGGGAACTCGAAGGTGTTATTGCCCCAAGATTCAATAATGACAAGAAACATTTACTTTCCGTGGCATACAATTCCGACACTATCACTGCCCTAACCTTGCTACAGCAAGTCAAGGAGCAGGGATATCAAGCGCAACTTTTGGGTCTGTAAGGATAAAAAATGGAGCACGATCACTTTATTGATATAAAGGGCATGTGTTGTTCAGCACCTGTCATACATTTAACAAAAAATTTCAAGGCTATAAAATCCGGTAAAATTGTACTTGCCGAATCCGATAAGGTTTCTATGCTAAAAGATATACCGGCATACTGTTTGATGACGGGGAATGAATTAGTCAAACAGCAAGAAAAAAATGGGCTCTTTTATTTCTGGATAAAAGTAAAATAATGCCTTTAAATTATTTGAAAATAGGTGAAGTTGCCGAGTTACTTGAAACGACCGTTCGCACTATTCGTTATTATGAAGAAGAAGAACTTTTAGAACCTTATAGAACCAGCGGGGGAACGCGTTTATACAGTGAGCACCATATTGCACGTTTAAAAGCCATTTTTCACCTCGTGGAAAATGGCTTTTCGCTTGAACTCATTCGTTTAATCGGGAAAACAAGGGAAAGATGTTCAACAGGAAACGAAGGGAGCAAAAAAATATCTGATATTATTGATACAACAATCAATGATATTGATGAAAATATTCACAATTTAAAGCAGCTGAAATCAGAAATGTATGCCGCAAAAAAACAGCTGAAAAAATGTAACGGATGTAAAAACAAACCTTCAAGCGAAGGTTGCCCGACATGTCCGGTTAACAAAAACCTCAATAAAATTGAAATACTTAATCTTGTTTGGGAGTAACTGACTACTCAAAAAATAAGGATGGTTATACTCTTGCTATGGTGTATTCTGTAATCTGGCAAGCTAACATAACAGCAATAAAATAATGTTACAAACACTAAAACTTTTTTTACCTGCACTATTACCATCCTGGCGATTCTTTGACGTCATTGCGCCCTCGCCTCGTATTCAGTTTACGTTACTCAATACAGAAAATGAAAATCCAACAAAATGGAGCGAATTCAGACCTCGACCTGAATTTCTACCTTTTATAACAATGCTAAAACGGCTGTTATGGAACCCGCAATGGAATGAGTCTTTATTTATGGTAAGTTGTGCTGAACGACTTATTGAACACCCCAATCGTCATAGTGAAGAAGAAATACTTAAACGCATTATACGGGAATATAAAAAAAATAATTTAAACCAGGGAAATTTAACGGCCTCCTACCTTCAATTTCGTTTAATACTGATACAACGTCAGGACAATCAGCTTGAGCAAACTATTGTTTTTCATTCGCGCATTCAACCACTCCACCGACAGAATGTACAATGACTCTGGAAACAGCCCTTCGCCTAACGGAAATTATAACGGGGTTTGCCTTTGCCCAGCAGAGTATCGAGCACTTAACTTCATTTCGCAGTGAACGCTTGCTGTTTTTTCCGCGTTTAATATTATCACTGCTTCTTATTATTGGCTTTCAGGCAAAATGGATAACCGCTTTATTAGTGCTATCCGGACTGGCTATTTTAAAATATTTTCAGGGCCCCTATAATGGTGGTGCTGATCGGATGAGTTTACTGATTATTTTCTGTTTGTCCCTGGCACTGTTTGCACCCACACCCTACTGGCAGGAAGTTGCACTGGGATATCTTGCTTTACAGTTACTCCTGTCATACTTTATTTCAGGCTGGGTAAAAATAGTGAACCCTGACTGGCGCAGCGGCCGAGCTTTATCCGATGTTTTTCTGTTTTCAGCTTACCCCGTTAGTGATTCTCTGCGGCTATGGGCAAACTCACCACGATTACTTCTATTTATGTCCTGGGCAGTCATGATTTTTGAATTACTGTTTCCACTGTCTTTATTATCCGAAACCGGTTTATACATTGCACTTTTTATTGCAGCCAGCTTTCATTTTTCTAATGCCTGTTTTTTTGGACTTAACCGCTTTTTCTGGATCTGGATTGCAGCCTATCCTGCCCTGCTTTGGTTCCAGTCACGTATTTTCCCGCTCTTATTGAATAATATTCTATAGTCTGGACTGAGATGCACAAAAAACATATCCAATTAATCTATGATAAGGAATGTCCGGTTTGCCGATGGTATTGCCATATTATTCGAATAAGACAAAGCCTGGGAAACCTTGAAATTATTAATGCACGCGAAGATTCCGAACTCATCAATAATATCAGCCGGCAAGGCTTTGACCTCAATCAAGGTATGCTCTTGAAAATTGATAACAACTTTTATACCGATGCAGAGGCTATCCATATACTGGCTTTAATGAGCACTCGTTCAGATATTTTTAATCGTATGAATTACTGGTTATTCAAATCAAAAACTTTCTCCCGTTACAGCTACCCTGTTTTACGCTTTTGTCGGTTACTGCTTTTAAAAATATTGGGTAAGACAAAAATTACGCAGGCTAATCTTTCAAAATAATCTGATTTAATGCTGTTCTTTTCAAAAAAATACGATACTCTTGATGTTATTAATCACTATGCAAGAAAATATTTACAACTAAAGTAGACGGTATGACAGACAACAAGGCACATTGGGAAAAAATTTATGCCAACAACTCACCCTTTGAGGTCAGCTGGCATCAACAACAACCTGTCATTTCATTGCAGCTAATTCATCAGTCACAAATTTCTCACAACGATGCCATCATTGATGTTGGTGGAGGAGCATCAACCCTGGTGGATAATCTTTGCAGCGAAGGTTACAACAATATCAGTGTACTGGATATTTCCGCCAATGCACTCGCCCATGCAAAATCCCGACTCGGCAAAAAAGCAGCAACTATCGAATGGTACGAACAAGATATCACCTGCTTTAATCCACCCCACTCTTTTAGTCTATGGCATGATCGTGCTGTTTTTCATTTTCTTACCAACAAGTCGGACAGAGAAAATTATATCCATATTTTAAAAACATCCTTAAAACCACAAGGACATCTTATTATTGCTGCTTTTTCACTTGATGGGCCAAGCATGTGCAGCGGCCTTGAAATTGTCCAATATGATTCAAAAAAATTAAAATCTGAACTGGGCAAAGAATTTCATTTATTGGCTGAACAAAATGAAAGGCACATCACACCGAATAAAAAAGAACAACGGTTTGTTTATTTTCATTTTATAAAAACATAAACCGTATCAACGCCAAACATTATTTCCAGAAAAGCATCAAACTTTGAACCCCTCCCTGTTAAAAACAGGGTTTATTCTGTACTATATAAATAATATTTAATCGGATAGCAGCACCATTATGAATAGAGTTCCATTAATTATCCTGTTTGCGAGTACTTTTTTCCAATTTGCATGCACTTGGGCCCCCCTGTCACAACTGGGTGAAAAAGTGCGAGTATTGGAGCCCTATGAAATTAACAGTTGTGTAAAAAAAGGCAAAGCAACTGTTTCGGTGCGCGATAAAATTGCTGGTATCGAACGCAATAAAAAAACCATGCAAAAAGAGCTTGAACGACTGGCACGAAATGCAGCGCCAGACCTGAACGGGGACACGGTCGTTGCCGCCTCACCGATTAAAAATGGCCAGCAAACCTTTTTTATTTATAAGTGTGTCGATCCCCAAAGTGAAACCCGATAAACAAGCTATAACAACACACCCGAGACCAGTTTTAACCCCACCAAAATCGTCACTATCTCGAAACTACGCTTTATCAGTTTATTTGATTTTACAATCGATAAATGAGCACCGATATAACCACCGGAAATCGAAGCAATCAAAAGTACCGGAAGCCAGTCCCAACGCACTTCCGTCTGCAACGCCAATGCCAGTGCGCCACTGGCATTCCAGAACAACCCCACTAGTACCAGTGTATAAGCAACCGCTGATTTATAGTCCAGACCAAACCAGTAAATCAGCCAAAGTGTGACGAACAACCCTGTTCCAGAGGTGAGCGATCCATTTAAAATACCAATAAAGAATATAACGGAACTGCCGATGATATAACCAACAAGGTGGCGGTGTTTTCGCTGAAACTGTTGTCCCAATGTCGGACTCAGCCAGGAATAAATACCTAAGCCAATGGTTAAAATGCCAAGTGATACCGTCGCCAGTTTATCGGGGACCTGTAAAATAACATTGGCACCCAGAACCACACCGGGTAAACCCGCAGCAAGAATAACTGCTGAAAAATATAAATCGAGTGTGTGTTCACGACAATGACGTAAGGTTGCGCCAACACCAAGTGCCACGGTTGCCAATTTATGGGTTGCAAGTGCAACACTAAAAGGCAAACCAAGAAACAACAATACGGGTAATTGCAATAAACCTGCGCCACCGCCTACAAAGGCAGAAAATACGTTGGCAAAGAACGAAACTAAAAGTAAGATAAGATAGTCCAACATGGTTGTGAGTTTAAAACATTAAAAGTTGTATGTACCCCAATATGATCCCATTACCTAAAAAAATCAGCGTCATCTTCTGTCTCAGCCTTTTTTATCTTGCACCGGCAGCTGCTGCTATAAAATGCTGGAAAAATGATGCCGGTGTGCGTGAATGCAGCTTCACGGTTCCACTCAAATATCGCGGCCGTGAAATCCAGGTGATGAACTCACAGG
>JALXDW010000005.1 GCA_027070385.1 Chromatiales bacterium | reverse complement strand
GGCGGGTAAAGATTATAAAGTTAAATTTTCAAAAAACCCGCCCAGTGCAGTCATTGGTGTTTATAACAAGGCTGCCGATGCTGCAGGTGCCGGTAATGTTATTTTAAAAGTTAAAGGTGTTACTTCAAAGATAGATGTATCTCAAATGAAAATACTGGTAGAAAGTGAACCTTTTATTCATCTTACCTGGGCTGTAAAGGGTGATATGCCGGACGCCAAGGCTAAAAAGATTCAGGCAATTATGACATCACTGAAGTCCAGTGACCCGAAAGTATTAAAAGCGGCCAAGGTGACTAATTTTGTTAAAGCCAGTGACAGTGATTTTGCTAAGGTTCGCGAGATTGTTAAAAATGTAACGGGTGAAGATTTATAATATTTTCTGACATTAAGGACAGGGAGGTCCTAAAGAAAAAGCAGGCAGACATATGACGTTTAATTTAAAGAATATTTCTTTGATGGGAAAATTTATTGTTCCTATTCTGTTAAGTATGGTTATTTCTTTATTGGTAGGCGCGTTTTTACTAGTACAGGGTGTACGCAGCGCGACTGAAAATCAGATGATGCTTGCTGAAAAAGCTTTAAAAAATGAACAAAAAAGTGCAAGCCAGTCGGCATTAAAAGCACTTGCTTCAAAGGCGGATAGTCTGGGTGCCTTTATGGCAAAAACAGCACCTGATCTTATTATGTCTTATGATTTTACAAGTCTTAAAGATTACCAGGCAAATGCAATAAAAGATCCTGATGTTGCTTATGCGGCTTATTTAAAACCGGATAACTCACCCTTAACCGAGTTTAAAAAACCGGCCGATAAATCCAATGTTATTGAATACAAATATAAAATAATTTCAGATGGCGATTTAATCGGTTCTGTATTACTGGGAATGACCAAAACGCATGTAAACAAAGGATTACAGGCGAGTGACAACAGAATTAAAAAAGCGGTTACGCAGGTAAGGAATATTGCGAGTGATTCAATATCACAATTTATTCTGGTAACCATAATCACCGTAATTGTTACTCTCTGTCTGATATCATTAGTTGTTTATTTTCTGTTTAAAAAGCTGGTTGTATCAAGACTGGATGCCACAACAGATCTGATGTATGAGTTGGCCGATGGTAATGGCGATCTTACTCGACGTTTGCCTACCCCTAATGATGACGAGGTGAGTCAATTATGTGATGCGATAAATATTTTTATGCAGAAACTGCAGGGCATTATTAAGAATATTGTCGATGATGTAGCTACACTGGCACAGGAAGCGGCTGTATTGCAGTCTGCAGGTAGTGAGTTATCCGTGAGTTCGGATGCACAAAGAATGGAAACAACCCAGGTTGCCACGGCGATGAATGAGATGACCGCAACCGTTCAGGAAGTTGCAAGGAGTGCAACCAGCGCAGCCAATGCGGCAACGGCAGCAGATAATGACACTGTTAGCGGTAAAAATATTGTTAAGGTAACAATGGATGTTATTGATGAACTGTCAAATGATATTAAAGAAGCTTCAGGCGTTATTGACAGTGTATCCGTTGACAGCGACAACATTGGCGGAGTACTCGATGTTATTAAAGGGATAGCTGAACAGACCAATTTATTGGCATTAAATGCTGCAATAGAAGCTGCCCGTGCAGGCGAACAGGGCAGAGGTTTCGCGGTGGTTGCCGATGAGGTAAGAACCCTTGCCAGCAGAACCCAGGAATCAACGGAAGAAATCCAGACAATGATTGAACGCTTGCAGTCAGGTGCGCAGAATGCGGTTGCTGTTATGAATAAAAGCAATGAGAAAGCAAAACAAGCTGTTTCTCAGGCTGCTCAGGCAGATGAGTCACTTGTAAATATTGCAGATGCGGTGAGCACAATAAATGAAATGAATACACATATTGCTACAGCAGCAACCGAACAAAGTACAGTGGCAGAAGATATTAACAGGAATATTGATACCATCAATAATATCAGCGAAGGCACAGCCAACAGTGCACAGCAAACAGCTCAATCAAGTAATAATTTATCCGAACTTGCTAATCATTTACAGAATTTGGTTGCAAATTTCAAAATATAGCAGTGTGATGCATAATTTTGCTGCTGTTTCTTATGGCTGTTAAATTAATTACTAATTACTAATTATTTTTGTCTGCTACCGAATTATATTAAAGCCTTGCCAACAGCCCCGTGGGGAACCACCCTATACTCGTTATAGCCTGGATAACAATATGATCTGCATTAAAGAAAATAGTACAGATAAATTACTGCATAGCTCTGATGATATTGCGTCTGGATAATATTAAACAGTAGTGCAGTGTTTTGCTAAGTTAAAGGGAAATTATAATTTATTAAAGAGTAAATATCATTAAGCACTAATATGTCAGTATTGTTTGCATAGAAAAAATGTAGCTGATAAATTAAAATAAACTGCATCATTAAGTTAAGTAGACATTGTATGGATTTTGAAGTAACAGCACAGCAGGATTTAGAAGATCAAAAACTTATTCAGCAAGGTGGTGCCAGTCTTGAATTAGCCATTTCTAATATATATATGCGTTATGCAAAAGATATTCAGTCGCATTACCGTCGCAAAGGTCTGGATGCCGAAACAGCTGAAGATTTAGCACAGGATGTTTTTATTAAATTACTGGAAAATAAAGACAACCTGAAAAATGTCAGATTATTAGGTCCCTGGATGTGGCGGGTTGTTTTTACCAACCGGGCGGGTTATTTCAGAAGTAAGGAGTCAAAGATTATAAAAGCCTCGGTGAGTGATGAAGGGCTGGAAACTCGACTATACTATAATGAGTCAACTGACCAGCAAGAAGTGTCTCAGTGTGTCGAAAAATGCATTGAGAAGATG
>JALXDW010000004.1 GCA_027070385.1 Chromatiales bacterium | reverse complement strand
GAGTGAACCGATTTCATTATTACGTTGTTTATTAATAGGGTAGGAATAGTCACCATTGTCGATGGCTTTGCTGGCATGCAGCAAATTGTGGATAGGACGCGATAAACGTTGACCTAGTGCATAGGCAGTAAAAATACCCAGAATAATCATGAAAATAGTTGCAGCAATAATGGCATTGACCGTTTCAGTGAGTGAGCGAGACAGTGATTCTTTGCTGAAAGTGACGAGTGCGTGGCCTGCAATTAAATTCTGAAAACGAATAGGCGTGATGAATGAGATAACATTGAGAGGTGCTTTATTGTTAGCGACTGTTGCTTGCCACTCGAATGAATAGCCTTTTTGCTGATTATTTTTTGATTGTGCATACAAGCTGATGATGTCTGCATCTGGAATAATACCTGAATGAGCCAGTTTTTTCCCTTTTTCCGAGTAAACAACCGCACCGAGAATACCTTTGTGAGCCCCCAGATTTTTGACAGAAACCATAATACTTAATACATCGTCAGATAAAATCAGTTCTTTCGATGAATTCGCCAGCTGGCCGGCAACGGTTTGTCCAAAATCCGTCATTTGCCCGCGTAATAATTGGGTTTGATTGGAGACGATAACCAGTCCGAGCAAGATCATCCCTGAACTGATCAGCATGGTGATGATGATTGCAAGCTTATAGGCAATAGGAAATTGCTTTAGCATCTGTTTTTGACGGAATAGCTTTAATTTATTCAGTATCATTTGTAACCCAATCCCCGTGACGATTCCTTTTGCTGAGAGTTTGACTCTCTTCCTTATCATTTCGGCAGTGTTACCGTAATATTTAGGTTTATTCTGTCTTTTCCGGCTCTGATTTAACTGTGAAGCATAGCATGTTTTTATGGCTTATTTATGAAATGATTATATACTACTGATTATGTGATATAGTTCTCAATAGCAGCTAAATGATGGACAATCAGAGGGGTATTGGCGCATAAAATGCGTGGATTATCTCTTCTGAATAATTGAATGGTGTTTGGGTCTTTATGATAAACCAGCGGTATCATTTAAAATTATTGGCAATACTTTTGTCCTGTTTTTTGCTGGTGTGGGTGCCGTTTCTGATGTTTACCCAATTTTACCTTGTCAGCCTGCTTTTGCAGTTTGATCATTTTGCCAGCCTGATTCAAAACACTATTTTTCCTGTGTACTTTCAGCCGCACTCTTTGACTTATGCGTTATTGGCGGGGTTTGCCTTGTGTGTTTTTGTCTGGTATATGTCGCGTGCCGCAGTATTACTGGTTTTAATGCTGAAAAATCACAAATACTTCCCTGGTTCTTCGTCATCATGGTATATGAAAAATTCCTCAAGGCCGTTTTCCAGGCAGAACAAATTCAATAGCCAATACCACTGGATTTATCGTTCAGCTGCCAGGATGGCCAGAAAGTTAAATATTGCAACCCCCGATATTGCCATTGATGCTTCCCAAAAAGTAAACGCAAAAGTACTTCCGGATTTTATTCATCCATCATTAATTGTGTTGTCGCAGGGGCTATTAAGTAAACTCACCCCCGATGAAATTGAGGCTGTTGTTGCACACGAGTTGGCACATGTTGCAATGCGAGATACTTTTACTATGAGTATTCTTGATTTGGTTGTTTTTATTAGCATCTGGTTGCCGGTTTATTTGTTCCATCTGATAGTGGATCATACCTTTTTATATCAATGGCGAGATAAAAATATAGGGTTTATTCTGGGATCGATGCTAGTGTTAGTTTTATACGGTTTTTTGCCTTTATTTATTTTAAATGCACTTAATCGCCGTTATGAATTGCGAGCCGATAAAGTTGCCATGAGCTGTGTGAACCCCCAGAGTTTTGTCAGTGCATTAAAGGCAGTCCATGTGCTACAAAGCCAAATGCCTGGGACACTGGATTGGTGCTGGTCAGCCATACCCAAACCCATGCAGACATTTGTTTTACGTCTGTTTTCAAGTCACCCACCGATTCCTTCCCGTATTCAGGCCGTACAACAGGCAATATAGCCTTTAACTATTTTGCCTTATTCAGTGGTGAATAATGACTGGGCGAGCGCTCGGTAATCGTTTAAAATCAATATTTCCATTTCCAATAGAGTAGGTAGAGATATGCCGTTGATTACACCTTTTGCCGGGTTACGCCCCAAACAGGAATTTGCTGAAGATGTTGTTGCCCCCCCCTATGATGTTTTAAACACTGCAGAGGCTCGTCAACGTGTTAAAGGTCGTCCACGCAGTTTTTTGCATATTTCCAAACCTGAAATTGACTTACCAGAAGGCACGGACCCTTTTGATGCTGCGGTGTATGCAAAAGGAGCTGAGAATCTGAATAATCTGGTCACTGAAGGTGTACTGTTCCGGGACAGTTCACCTTGTTACTATGTTTATAAACTGGTGATGGGTGAGCATGAACAGTTTGGTCTGGTCGCTGCAGCATCGGTTGCTGATTATGATACAAACCGTATTCGCAAACATGAATTTACACGTCCGGAAAAAGAAGATGATCGGGTTCGTCAAATTGACGCCCTTAATGCACAGACCGGCCCGGTTTTTTTAACTTACCGACACAATAAACGGATTGATGATATTGTCAGTGAAGTTTGCAAGACAACACCGGAATATGACTTGACAGCGGATGATGGTGTACAGCATACGATTTGGGTTGTGAATGATAGTGACCTGATTGATACCATTACATCAACATTTGACGCGATGGATTGTTTATATATTGCTGATGGCCACCATCGTTCAGCTGCGGCATCCCGTGTTGCTGCTCAACGAAGAAGTAAAGCAGCCGATAAAAAGGGTGAAGCAAGTTATGATTATTTTTTAAGTGTTATTTTCCCAGATAATCAAATGCAAATTCTGGACTACAATCGTGTGATCAGTGACCTGAATGGTTTGGACAATGATACTTTTCTGCAAAAAGTAGCTGAAAATTTTGATATCGAAGCTTCAGAAACTGCGGTTAAACCTGGACAAGCCAAAACGTTTGGCATGTATCTGGCGGGGCAATGGTATCAGCTTACATTAAAAGCAGCTTTGTACCCAGCTGATGATCCTGTGGCCAGGCTGGATGTGAGTTTATTGCAAAATTATTTAATTACACCCGTGCTGGGGATTGACGATCCAAGGCGTGACAAGCGGATTGACTTTGTCGGAGGAATTCGTGGCTTACAGGAACTTGAAAAACGGGTGGACTCGGGTGAAATGAAAGTTGCTTTTGCATTGTACCCAACCAGTCTCGATGCTTTAATGGCTGTTGCCGATGCTGATGAAGTCATGCCACCTAAATCCACCTGGTTTGAACCCAAGCTGGCTGATGGCCTGGTTTCTTTAGTGCTTGATTAATCGAAAACGGTTTTTTTCTGAATGGCCTGAAGCACAAAGACAATGGTTTAATCGGACAGCTTTAACCATATAATCAAATTTTTGCTTGGTGTTTTGGGCCGTTAAATGCTGTTTTAAAAAGATTCTTCAAAGTCATATTCCAAAACCACATCAGGTGCTTGTAGAAAGTAGCCCTGAATAAAGTCCACGCTACATTGCCATAATAGTGCCAGGCTGTTAGCGTCTTCGACATAAGCTGCAATGGTTTGAATATTTTTCTTGGATACTTCTTCTGAAATATTCCGAACACGTTCCTGCATTTCAACGTTGGTGGCAAGTTGGCTGATTAAGTTCTGATGAATTTTTACATAGTTCACATCAAAGTGTTTGATTGACTGAAAGATATCTTCTTCAATACCAAAATTGTCCAGCGCAAGGCGGCAGTGCAATGCTTTTAAACCTTCGAAGGTTGCTTTTGTTGCTTTTAAATAGTTCAAAGCTGTTTCTTCTTTTACCTGGAAAGTAATATGGTCTGCATTTAAACGGAGTGCTTTTAAGCGTTCACTGATCCAGCCTAAAAACTCAGGATCAACCAGCGTGCTACTGGATATTTTAATAAACAGTCGGGTTTCTTCTTTCTTTTTCAGTTTATCGGCAAGTACCAGTAATGAATTGGCAATAACCCAACGATCAATGAAGCTCATTAATTCGGCTTTTTCAGCGGCTGGAATAAAAATTTCAGGTGCAATTTCCTGCTCGTCCTCATCCAGCATTCGCACAAAAATTTCATAATGTGCACCGGGTTCACCATGCAGGCTGACTATGGGCTGAAAGAGTAAACGGAAAAGATTGTTTTTTAGTGCAAATTTAATCTGTTTTTCCCAATGGGAATGTTGTTCATGTTCTTCAATATCTTCGATAGAGGGGTTATAAATATGATATTGGTTCCCGCCTTTATCATGGGCACTCGATGCGCCTTTCTCGGCACGGTTGATGCAGTCATGGATGTTACTGATTGTTTCGTTAATCAGAGTGATACCAATACTCGCTGTGGTGGTGACAGTTTTATGGTTGATGTCTGAAATATGCCCACTGATAATTTTACAAATTCCTTCTGCTATTTTTTCGGTCTTGGTACTATCGGCATCTTTTATCAGCAAACAAAAGGCAGAACCTTCCATACGTGCAAAAATCCCCAATGGTTCCAGCTTTTCTTTTAAAATATTGGCAATATCGACAAACAACATATCGAGCCCGGCAATGCCAAAGCTGTCCTTTAATTCGTCATAGTTATCGAGAGTAATATACAGTAATGCTCCCCTTGCATGACCTTCAAGGGCTGCCGATATAAATTTATCAAGCTGTTCGATAAGGTAGGTTTTGTTGTATAAACCGGTAATCAGATCCTGTTTACTGAGGACGTTTAATTTTTCTTCCAGTTCCTTGCTATTAGACTGGTCTCGAATGATAATTTGTGTACAGGACTCGCCCTCCATACTGGCGGGTGAAAATTCCATGGTTATTTCAAAGGTACTGCCGTCCGTGTATTGCCCATGCAATTCCAATGTATCATCTTCAGATTGTTGTTTTGAGTAAGCACGTAAAAAATCTTTGAGTTGCGCATGGTCATCCGGACTGACCATGTCGAGTATGGGCATACCCTCTACATCATCAATGTCTTCATAGCCAAACATCATCAAGTAGGCATTGTTGACGTAAATGTGCATACCTTCGTGGACATAAGCGATCGCATCACGTGAAGTATCGATTAATGAACGTGAACGTTTTTCTGTTTCACGTAGCATTTTTTCACAGTGACGATGTGCCCGGCGGTTTTTCAGGTCATTGAGTTCACGAGTTAAAACATGTCGAAGTTGCTGGCTATTTTCAGAACTGACGACATCCCTGGCACCAAATTTCATGCATTCGAGGACCACTTCATTGTTGTAGTCGGGGGTGATAACAATCAGCGGAAGATCGCGGCCTGATTTTGCAATAATTTCAGCGGCCGCGGCTGCATTGAAAATAGGTAAGGTGTATTTGCACAGGACGATATCAATCGGATTGTCTTCCAATGCGCTGAGCATGTCTTCATCGTCTTCGACGCGTACATCGCGCACAATGAAACCGGCATTACGAAGGGAATTAATAAGGACTTCAGCTTCTTCAGAAATATCGAAGATCGTTAATAAACGGAGTAAATTTTCACTGCTCAATGATAATGTCCTTGATTTATCTTAAATATCAGTCGTTATGTGTACATATCCTGTAAAGTATACACTATGTCAGTAAATTGACGGATGTTCAACGGCAGTTTTTATATAATTGACCAGACCTGGTTAAAGTCAGCCTTTTCTTGCCAGTCACTGTCTTCATCAGAGTGCGGTGAATTCAGTATTTCGTATTGGAACTGCGCAAATAAACCCGTATTTTGTAACTGCTTATTCAGTTTTATTTTCATTTCTTTACCAACAATTTTCAGTTTAAGTTGTTGGCCAACGCGGAAGGGAACCGGATTGGTTATGATGGTACTGGGTTGGTTAATGGCTGTTAATTCCGGTAACATCAGAGTGCGTTGGTAATTGATATCAGCATCATCCACAATGCCTTTAATACCAACGGCCGCTGCATCGGGGGTGAGCATTTCAACACCCAGTGTGACCCCGGTGTTTTCCGCATACTTCATCCAGCGAATGACTCCCACACCCCATTTCCAGGTATGGCCATCACCACTTCTGCGAATACTGATAAGTTCACCTACCTGCACGGTGATTTTGCTGCTGGATTTGTTTTGCAGACAATAACCACTGGCACTTTCATTCAGAATGGTCCAGCTTTCGGCATGGTAAAGCAACTCATCATTTTTATTCGCAACTCGGGATATTTTGTCGGCATCAAGTGGTGCATACCCTGATTTAAGTTCGGAGGGATAGACTAAATCCCATACATCCGGTTGTGCTGTATTGACATTTTTTACATCAGCGGCCGCAAATTGAGACTTTCCACTGAACGGGTTAGGCTTATTTTTGGAGTGATTTTTTGGTTGTGGTGAGTGTCGCCTTGCTGAGTCACAAATAATCTGATGGGAAGCACTTAAACCAATGGCAACCAGTACCCGTTCATGTTTTTCTGAGCGTGGAAAATTACGTTTTGCAATGACCGCCCATGCTGTCAGTAAGCGTCGTAATAAATCATGTGACAATTCCGGTGAGGACATTTCAATTCCCGTGATGGTGGTTTGCCCGGAATCCGGTGTGTTTTGGATTTCATCACGGATAGCATCAGCCAGTATTTCAGTATCAAGCGTGCGGCAGTCTGCCGGGTTACAGTCCTGATTCACCAGTGCAATATTGCGTGGTGGGTTATCGGATTTTAAATTGACTGCAAAGTAGCCATGTACCACTTCATCCTGTTTGATATGAAATAAATGGCTTTTAATCGTCCAACGCTCAAGCGTGTTATGCACTTTATGCACTTCGCCCTGGCGTAATCGGTAAGGTGATGCCAGTGATAATAATAAAGTACGACTGTATTCTTCTGCAATATTGGATTTCTTGATAAAAACCCGCTGGTTATCGGCAACTTCTATGCGTAGCAGTTTATGTTGTTCGGCATAGTTATAAAGCCGATGTATTTTAATCCAGATATTGTCAGGGTAAGGTGAATAAACCTGGTAGGAGGTGAGTAATACCCGTCCTAAACAGCTTATAGCTCTGTGAATAAGAGTGACGAGCAGTTTTTTGTCTGTGAACAGAAGTGTTTGGGCAAGTAAATCCTCTATGCAAATAATATAGCCGGTAGCAAGTTGGGTATATATTTCGCGGGCGGCAGCAGCGACTCGTTGGCTTTTTTTAGGTAAAGGGAAACTGGCACCCACAAAATGTTTACGCATGGCGGCAGTGACAAATTGCGTGGTGGGGCGTAATGCTTCAAGGAAACGAGCGCGATCTTTATAAGGGTATTTAAGCCGATTGGTTTCAACCAGAGTATTAAAAACCAGCTTGGCTGTTTCACCGACATTGGCTCTAGGCAATTCTTCCAGCCATTTCTCCACTTTATTGTGGCGAATGTTAAAAGCGCCTTTTGCTGGCTTCTGTCGGTCTGCAACCTCTAGGCCGAACATATTACTCACGGGTTAATCCTCATCTCTTTGCTCTGAGTGTCACTTCATTTTAGCCCACGCTAAAAAATGCAGCCTGACGCCACATTAATTAGCGGAATTATGACACATTTACTTGACTGACTATAGCAAATAGGGTGCCAGTTAACCCTTTTAGGCGATAACGGGCCAATCAGGTTAACCTAAAGGGGCTGTTTGGCGGGAGCGTCCCTGTTTTCACGTACTAATCGTGGAACCAGGTAGCCGGGAAGTTGTGCCTGCAGTGCCTTGATAAGTGCTTTTGCCCGCTTATCCGTCACGGCAAAGTGGTGTGCCCCCTGCACTTTATCGAGCTGATGCAGGTAATAGGGGAGTACATTAAAGTGGAATAAGCGCTCACTGAGCTGCTTTAACGTTTCGATATCATCATTGATTTTGGCCAATAAAACACTCTGGTTTAGTAGAGTAATATCCTTGTTATTCAATAGGTTAAAGGCAGATTGAACTGAGTCGTCTAATTCATTTGGGTGGTTTGTGTGAGCGACTATCACTATTTTGCAACGGTGCTGCTGTAAATAATGACAGAGTTCTGTGTCAATCCTGTCCGGTAAAATAATCGGGTAACGGGTATGAATACGCAGATATCTGATATGTTCAATGGGCTTGAGTAAATCGAGTAATCGGAACAGTTTTGAATTGCTGAGACTCAACGGGTCACCGCCACTGAGAATAATTTCATGGATAGAGGGATCTTTCTGAATATATTCAATAGCTTGCTGCCAATTATTTGACGGTTTATATTCAGAATAAGGGTAGTGACGGCGAAAACAGTACCGGCAATGGATGGCACAGCTTGCTGTTGTCATCAGTAATGCACGTCCCTGGTATTTATGCAGCAACCCGGGAACCGGCATGGCAGACAGGTCACCGACAGGATCGGTTGAGTAACCCGCTTGTGGCTCTTGTTCATCAATCAAAGGCAGTATTTGCCGTAATAGAGGGTCGTGTATATTGCCTTTTTCTATACGAGCCAGATAACTGTGGGTGACTTTTAAAGGAAACAGCCGGGCGGACTCGATTGCTGCATTCAGCAAGCTGTCTGGCAGCATCAGTTGTTTCACTAATCTTTCAGGGCAAGAAATGGCATCGGCAAGCTGTTTTTGCCATGAAGGGATCTGACAGAGAGGGGTCATTCGGGGTATCATAGGCTCATATATTGATTAAGAAACTTTTTAGCAGGATGACGCATGGCTAACTATAACACCAATGAATTTCGTAGTGGGTTAAAAATAATGCTGGATAATGACCCTTGCAGTATTATCGAAAATGAATTTGTAAAGCCAGGCAAAGGTCAGGCATTTAATCGGGTTAAAATTCGTAATTTAAAAACAGGGCGGGTACTTGAACGTACCTTCAAATCGGGTGAGTCGGTTGAAGCAGCCGATGTGCTTGAAACTGAAATGGAATATTCCTACACCGATGGTGATACCTGGAATTTTATGGATCCGGAAACCTACGAGCAGGTTGCCGCAGACAAAACAGCCGTGGGTGATGCAATGAAATGGCTGGTTGAACAGGAGACTTATACCATTACGCTCTGGAACGATAACCCCATCAGTGTCAGTGCCCCCAATCATGTGGTGTTAACCGTCACCGAAACCGATCCCGGTGTACGAGGTGATACTTCTGGTGGTGGTGGTAAACCTGCAGTCTGCCATACCGGGGCCGTTGTTCGCGTGCCTTTATTTATTGATGAAGGTGAAAAAATAAAAGTTGATACGCGCACCGGTGAATATGTGGGGCGAGTGAAAGATTAAAGCATCTGCCGTGAATGACTGGCAACCCAACACCTCGCTTGAAACATTAAAATGCCGGGCCGCATTGTTAGAGACGGCCCGGCATTTTTTTCAGGAAAATCATTTTCTGGAAGTGGATACGCCTTGTTTATCGCAATCCACTACGCCCGAGCCCAATATCGAAAGTTTTTCCACGCAATTTAATCATAGTCAGTATTTCTTACATACTTCCCCCGAATTTCCA
>JALXDW010000003.1 GCA_027070385.1 Chromatiales bacterium | reverse complement strand
ATAATACTCCCACCGGCACATCGGCAACATCCAGTCGTTTGCGCACGGCATTACGCAAACTGTCGTGAATAGCATTAGTCCATTCGTCTTCAGACATTTCGATCTCAGGACGTGTTGCTGCATATTCCCAATAACGTTGTGTTTTATAATTTTTACTGTTTGTTATCGTTAAAGTTGTCCCAGGCTCCAGCTTCCGAATTCCCTTTAAAATAGTATTAGGTGCCGGGATAACTGCATGTAAAGTAAACTGGTTATGCAAACCAACCGGGTTAATACTGGTATCGATTACGTGATCGATTTTATTGCTGGCTAACAATGCTTGTACATTCGAGGCAAAACGTAACTGGTTTTCAGTTAATGAGTAATACAGTGGTTTAATCCCCATTCGATCACGCGCCAGAAACAGGCTTTGTTTTTTCCAGTCCCAAATAGCGAAAGCAAACATGCCGTGCAAATGTTCAGGGCATTGCTCTCCCCACTTATGATAGGCTTTTAAAATAACTTCGGTATCACCATGCGACTTGAATTTGTAACCTTCTTTTATAAATTGCGCACGTAACTCAGGGTAGTTATAGATTGCACCATTAAAAACCAGTGTCAGTTGAAGTTGCTCATCCACCATCGGTTGATTGGAATCTTCTGATAAATCAATAACCGATAAACGCCGATGTCCAAAAGCAATATTATCTTTCAGCCATATACCTTCTGCATCGGGACCGCGCCGTTCAAGTTTAGACAGCATCGCCTGAATGATATTTTGTTGTACGGGTTGCTCGTCAAAGCGAACTTCACCACAAATTCCACACATTTGTTTTTTGTTCCATTATTAATGGTTATTGTGAGCCTTTAGCTGCGAATAACACAGCTAAAGGCTCACAATAACGACTTCAAGTTAATACATTAAATAGTGACATCTACACTATATAACTATTTAGAGAAACCCCAGGCACCCCCGCCCGGTGTTTCTATTTTCAAACAGTCACCTTGTTTCACTTGCACACTGATTTTAGCGGGCAGTTCTTTTTCATTTAAACTGTTTTTGCCTGGCTTGGCTTGACCACCATTATCAACACCCCAGGGTGGCAACTGTCGGCGTTCGGTTAATAATGTCACATTGGCCTTATACGTAAACTCATACTCACGGATAATACCATCACCGCCGTTATTTTTACCTATACCACCGGATCCTTTTCGAATGGCATATTGTTTGATGCGCAACGGATAACTTGTTTCCAGTACTTCAACCGGTGTATTTAACGTGTTGGTCATATGGGTTTGCACTGCATTTAAACCGTGCGCATTAACACTCGCGCCCATGCCGCCACCGATGGTTTCGTAATAATCCCAGGCGGACTGTTCACTGTCACCCATAAACCCCATTGCCACATTATTCATGCTGCCATGACTGGCTGCCGCCAGTTTTTCAGGAATAGCCTGTAATAAAGCCCCCATCACCACATCCACGATGCGCGTACTGGTTTCAACATTGCCAGCGGCCACTGCGGCCGGGCGAGAAGCATTAACCAGAGACGATTTGGGTGCCGTTAACTCGATAGCACGAAAGGTCCCTGCACACGCAGGTGTGTGTGCGGGCAACAAACAACGAAACACATAGTAAACGGCCGCTGCGGCCACTGACAAAGGACAATTAATATTACCTGCAACCTGTGTTGAAGTACCGGTAAAATCAATATGAATATGTTCAGACTGAACACTGACACGAACAGTGATTGGAATGCGCTGCTGCCCCTGGCCATCATCGTCCATATAATCGGTAAAGCAATATTCACCGTCCGGGATTTGCTGATACACCGGTTTTGCAAGCCGCTCACCATAATCGTTTAATTCTTCCAAAGCCTGAGCAAAAAGCTTGTTACCCCGTTCGCTGATCATTGATTGCACACGCTGACAGCCGGTTCGATTAGCACTCATCTGCGCTGCAATATCACCTTGCATGGTTTGTGGCTGGCGTGTTGCGCCCAGTAGTATATCCATCATGGCATTATCGAGTTGCCCATTTCGAACAAGATACTCAGGTGGAATAATCAACCCTTCTTCTTCCAAAGTGGATGAAATTGGCATTGAACCTGGGGAGTCCGCGCCAATATCGGCATGATGGGCTCTGTTGGCAACAAATGCGAGTAATTGATTCTTTTCAATAACAGGGGTAATGAGTGTGACATCCGGTAAATGGGTTCCACCCAGATAAGGATCATTCACTATCACCATATCATCCGGCTGCCAGTCAAAACGGCTGATAATAGACTGCATGGCAAAAGCCATACTGCCCAAATGCACAGGAATATGTGCTGCCTGGGCACAGAGATGACCGTTTGCATCAAAAACGGCGCAGGAATAATCGAGCCTGTCCCGGATATTCGGTGAAAAAGCCGCGCGCTGCAAAATAGCCCCCATTTCATCGCAAATGGCTGCTAAGCGGTTGGAAAATAAACTTAATGCAATGGCATCCACAAGATGAATCTTACGCGATAAAACAGCAAAATCCTATGGAAGCTTCTTTGTCATGTTTAAACCCTATTCTATTTGGGGGTGTCTGCATTCAAATACTATAGTAAACTAGTCAAACTTTTTATAACGACAAACCTAAAAAATACAGGGGAGATATTACATGAATCCATTAAAATCGATTCCGGGCACGATTGCCACCGGTTTTATTCTAGCCATTATCATTATGATCGCTATGGGCACAGGCGGCCTCAACGTTCTTTCACTGGAAGTTTGGTTGCACGTTTTATCCGGCGTGGTCTGGATTGGCCTGCTTTATTACTTTAACTTTGTACAAGTGCCAGGTGTGGGTGCTGCACTTGCCGATTCGGATGGCCCAGGCC
>JALXDW010000002.1 GCA_027070385.1 Chromatiales bacterium | reverse complement strand
TTCGATGGGCGCTTTCACAATATACCAGTGACTGACCAGCCCGGCCATGGGGGCAAGTGACTCTGCCAGAGCTTTATCTTTCATCATTCCAACCAGTGCATGAACCTGATGGGTCGACTTCATTTCCCGTACTATCTGTGCCAGGCACTGAACACTGTCTGGATTATGAGCAACATCCAGAATCAGAGTATGCTCACCAGGGATAATCTGACAACGCCCGTCTACCCGTACATCCATCAACCCCTGGCGTACATGTGCCTGACTCACCGGTAAACGTGAAGACAGCAATTCAATCACCTTGAGGGCACCGGCTGCATTACGGTACTGATGCTCACCACTTAATGCTGGCCGGGGTAATGCACTACGCAAAGTATTTTCATCGGACCATTGCCAGTCCAGCTGGCCTGGTTCAAAACTAAACTCTTTACCCAAACGATACAAAGGCGCGGATATTTTATCGGCATACTCCTGAATACTTTGCGGCATATCCAGGTCACTGCAAACCACCGGTTTATTGCGACGCATAATACCGGCTTTTTCATAAGCGATGACTTCCCGTGTGTCACCCAGCCAGGCGGTATGATCCAGACCTATCGAGGTAATCAACATCACGTCCGCATCAATCAGATTCACCACATCGAGACGGCCACCAAGTCCCACTTCCAGAATAATCACATCCAGCGCATCCTGTTTTTCAGCCTGATGAAAAATATCAAATGCGGCTAAAGTGCCAAATTCAAAATAGGTTAAGGATATATCACCGCGTACGTCATCAATGCGTGCAAAACTTTCACAAAGTACCGCATCATCAACTGGCTGCTGGTTGATACGAATGCGCTCATTATAGTGAACAAGATGAGGGGAGGTGTAACTGCCCACCCGATAACCGGCCTGGGTATAAATGGATTCCAGTATTGCCACACTGGAGCCTTTACCGTTGGTACCGGCAACACTGATAACGGGAACATTAAACGGTTGTGCATACAACCGCTGATAGACCTGACCAACACGATCCAGACCCAGCTCAATTTCTTTATAATGGAGGTTTTCCTGCCAGTTTAGCCATTGTTGCAGGGTGTTAAAACGCATATTCACCCGACAGCATTACGATTGAACGTTAAGATTAAATTTAAGCCGCAGGTTGATTGGTTAGCATGGTCAGCAATCGTGCAACCGTATCACGCATGTCACGGCGATTCACAATCATATCAATCGCACCATGCTCTAACAGGAACTCACTGCGCTGAAACCCTTCCGGTAAGGTTTCCCGTACTGTTTGCTCAATGACTTTCGGGCCGGCAAAACCAATCAATGCATTGGGTTCGGCAATATGAATATCACCTAACATGGCTAAACTGGCTGAAACCCCCCCCATAGTGGGGTCGGTTAAAACAGAGATAAAAGGAATTCCCTGTTTGCGTAAACGCCCCAATGCAGCACTGGTTTTTGCCATTTGCATTAAGGAAAATAATGCTTCCTGCATGCGTGCGCCACCACTGGCAGAAAAGCAGACCAAAGGAATACGGTGCTGGATAGCGGCATTGACAGCACGTACGAAACGCTCACCAACAACCGAACCCATGGATCCCCCCATGAATTTGAATTCAAACGCGGCCGCAACAACAGGTACTTTTTTAACCTGTCCCATCATCACAATTAAAGCATCGGTTTCACCGGTAGCTTTTTGTGCCTGAACGAGTCGGTCTTTGTATTTTTTCAAGTCTTTAAATTTCAGTGCATCCACCGGGATCACTTCTTCACCAATTTCAACACGCGGTTCAGCATCTAAAAACGTGTCCAGACGGCGACGCGCACCAATGCGAATATGGTTATCACATTTAGGACAAACATCAAGATTACGTTCAAGTTCTGCACGGTATAAAACTGCACGGCAAGCGGGGCATTTGGCCCATAAGCCCTCAGGCACATTCGTGCGTTTATTGCCGTCTGCGCGGATACCCGTAGGGAGTAATTTTGAAAACCAGTTCATCGTTCGTTTTTATCCTAATTATTTGTCGATGGCATTGCGTAATTCGGTTATTAATTCACATACCGCTGTTTTTATTTTACCAGAATCTGTCGCATTTGCCTCTATTCGTTGCACGATGGCACTACCAACAACTACCGCATCAGCAACTTTGGCCACACGCTGCGCCGAGTCACCGTCTTTAATACCAAAACCGACCCCCACAGGCAGTGCTGTATGTGCCTTGATTTGTTCTACTTTAGCGGAGACTTCATCGGTATTCAAATGCCCTGCTCCGGTCACCCCTTTTACCGAAACATAATAAACAAAACCACTGCCGGCATTGGAGATAAGCTCCATACGCTGCTCATTGGTTGTGGGGGCAACCAGAAAAATAGGTGATAAGCCTTTGTTTTTAAATATTTTTGTGTAATCTTCGGCTTCTTCCGGTGGAATATCCACGGTCAAAACACCGTCCACCCCGGCTTTAGCTGCTTTATCGGCAAACGCGCTGTATCCCATCACTTCAATGGGGTTCAGATAGCCCATCACCACCACGGGGGTCTGTGTGTCCGTTTGCCGAAATTCTGCGACCATCCCCAGCACATCCAGCAGGCTGGTACCCGATTCAAGCGCCCTTTCCATTGCTTTCTGGATAACCGGCCCTTCGGCCATGGGGTCGGAAAAAGGAACACCCAGTTCAATAATATCGGCACCGGCTTCGACCATAGCGTGCATTAAAGGCACTGTCGTTCCGGGAACAGGATCACCGGCTGTTATATAAGGTATCAATACCTTTTTACCTGCCGCCAGACGTTGCTCAAATCGTTGCTGAATTCGGTTTTCGCTCATCATGCCACTCATAATTCAATACCTTCATGAC
>JALXDW010000001.1 GCA_027070385.1 Chromatiales bacterium | reverse complement strand
TATATGGCAGGTGCGATATTAGCTTTAGCAGCGGCTTTTGCGATTTTTGTTGCAGTTAAGACCGGTTCTCCACTGACCGGTGCTATTTTATTCCCGGTTGGTTTTAGTATGTTGTATTTAATGGGCTTTGACCTGTTGACCGGAGTGTTTGTATTGGTGCCATTGGCATTAATAGATCGACGTCCCGGGGTGACAGTGAAAGGGGTGTTGCGTAACTGGGGGCTGGTATTTTTGGGTAACTTCGGTGGTGCTTTGACCGTGGCCTTTATGATGGCCTTTATATACACTTATGGTTTTTCGATAGAAGGTGGTGCTGTTGTTAAAAAGATAGCCAGTATTGGTGAGGCAAGAACACTTGGTTATGCACAATACGGGGTCGCTGGTTGGTTTACTATTTTTATCCGTGGCATGTTATGTAACTGGATGGTATCCATGGGTGTTGTCGGTGCGATGATTTCAACAACAGTAAGTGGCAAAGTCATAGCAATGTGGATGCCGATTATGCTCTTCTTTGCAATGGGTTTTGAACACTCTGTTGTGAATATGTTTCTGTTTCCATCGGCCATGATCATGGGGGGTGATTTCTCTATCATGGACTATTTTATGTGGAATGAAATCCCGACTGTTTTGGGTAATCTAGTGGGTGGTTTGGCTTTCACGGGTCTTACGTTATATACCACTCACGTCAGAACCGCTGCAAAGCGTACACTTTAATAGTTACGGTTTGTTTTTGGTTATTCAAAAAGCGGAAGTATTATACCCGGTGATTATTGTCCTGGTGGATAACCTAAAGGGGGGAGCAACATTGTTCTCCCCTTTGGGCCATTAAACCCGCTAAAACCAAAATTCCAGCCATTTATCCCACATAAACAGACGCGAGATTTAGATTATAATATACGCCAATCCTTGATTGCCTGGAGTATATTCTGGTATGTGAAATGTCTAAGCAACTAAAAATATCCGTTGGGCAACATTCTGACAAAGGCCGCAAGGCGATGAATCAGGATTTTCATGGTGTTTACATACCCAAAGAACCACAACTCAGCTCAAAGGGTATTGCCATTGCATTAGCCGATGGTATCAGTAGCAGCGATGTTAGCCAGGTGGCCAGTCAAGCTGCTGTCACCAGTTTTTTACAGGATTATTTTTGTACTTCCGAAGCCTGGTCAGTAAAAAAATCAGCACAATGTGTTTTGGACGCAACCAATTCCTGGCTGCATGCACAAACACATCAAAGCCAGTATCGCTTTGAAAAAGATCGAGGTTATGTTTGCACATTAAGTGCAATGGTCTTTAAATCAACCACGGCATATATTTTTCATGCCGGTGACACACGTATCTATCAGTTAAGAGGCAAAGCACTTGAGCAGTTAACGGAAGATCATCGCCTTTGGATATCAGACGAAAAAAGTTATTTAAGTCGAGCATTGGGTGTTAACCCGCAGCTGGAAATGGACTATCAGTCTTTCCCACTTGAACCCGGTGACACTTTTATACTAACAACCGATGGCATATATGAATTTATAGATGATCAATTTATTATTAACAGCATCAATGAACATGCCGAAGATCTGGATATTGCAGCCAAAAATATTCTGGATAAAGCCTATAGTAATGGTAGTGATGACAATCTAACCATACAAATTATAAGGGTAGATGAATTACCCAAACAGGATGTAAAAGAGCTTTATCAACAACTTACTCAATTACCTTTTCCACCTCTCCTTGAAGCAAGAACAAAATTTGATGGTTACACCATTATCCGGGAAGAACATGCGAGTAGCCGCAGCCATGTTTATCTTGCTGTTGATGATGTGACAAATGAAAAAGTGATTATAAAAACACCCTCCATTGATCAGCGCGATGATCCGGCTTATTTGGAACGTTTTTTAATGGAGGAGTGGATAGCTCGACGCATTACCAGCCCGTATGTGCTTAAACCCTGTAAACAAACACGCAAACAAAATTATTTATATATCGCTACAGAATACATAGAAGGGCAAACATTAAACCAATGGATGATCGATAATCCACAACCAAGCCTGGAAACAGTGCGAGGGATAGTGGAACAAATAGCAAAAGGACTGTTGGCCTTTCATCGGCTGGAAATGCTGCACCAGGATTTACGCCCTAATAATATTATGATAGATAAAAATGGCACAGTAAAGATCATTGACTTTGGTTCAACCCGGGTTGCTGGCATTATGGAAATTGCGACACCGATTGAACAACTGCATATACAGGGCACAGCACAATACACAGCACCTGAATATTTTTTAGGTGAACCGGGTACACCCCGTTCAGACTTGTTTTCACTAGGCGTGATTACCTACCAGATGCTAACAGGGAAACTACCCTATGGGCTTAAAGTATCCAGTGCCCGAACAAAGTCCGCACAAAATAAATTAAGCTATATTACAGCCCTTGACGATGAGCGTGAAATACCTGCATGGGTTGATGATACCATTAAAAAAGCCGTGCAACCGAACCCATACAAACGTTATCAAGAACTATCAGAATTTATGTTTGACCTGCGCCACCCCAATAAAGAATTTTTAAGTAAAACCCGACCGCCATTAATGGAGCGTAATCCGGTTGCTTTTTGGCAAGGTGTATCTTTTATACTTGTGATTATCATTGCTGTATTATTAGCCAAATAAAAGCCATCGAATAACAGTTGATGTCGTTGGCTGTAATCAGTGGGTTAACGATTCATTTAGAATATTGATAACAGCTTTTTTGTTAAACCATAAGTTTATGTAAACCTCCCCTAAACCCCTTTATATTACAAAAGAATATTATTCCTTTTCTGTGTAATAATTGCTTTTTAGTAGATTGGGCAAGTGAGGATATTCTAT